>DODI01000532.1:732-3613 GCA_003509045.1 Planctomycetota bacterium
ACACGAGCCGGTGTCTGCCGGGAGTTTGCCGGGCGATCCTTTACGCGGCAACAACGGCTCCTGCCTGTCGCCGCGGGATAATATTTGGGCCGGTCACGAAAGTGACCGGCTTTTTTTTATTGCCAATCGAGGCGAATAAAGAGAAGTTGTTCTGCTCAATAAAGGCTGAGAGACACGAATGCATCATTCGATAGAAAAACTGCTGGGTGTTCAGAAGCTCGATCGAGAGATCGGGCTTCTTGAAGAGGCCAAGATCCGTCGCCCGATGGAGCTCAGTGATGATCTTCGCAAGGTTAACGCCGGCAAGGCGTCCGTTAGCGCGGTTGAGGAGGTCATCAAAACCTGCAGGATGGATATCGATAAGGGCGAGCTCCAGATCAAGGAGCTTGATGGCGAGATCGAAAAGTCGAAGATCGCGATGAATGGCTCCAAGACCAATGAGGCGTTCGCTATCTGCAAGGGCCAGATCGAGAAGCACGAGGAGAGTCAGGGGACCCTCGAGGAGAATGTTCTCGAGTTGATGAGCTATCTCGATACGCTTCAGGGCAAGAAAGAGGAAGCTGGACGGGAACTCGCCGATATCGAGAAGGCCTACCAGCGGAAAGAATCCGAGGTCAATGGCCTGGTGTCGGGTCTCGAATCCAGGATCGGCGGACTCAAAGAAGAGCGCGGGGAACTGTCAGTGGATATCGATCAGGATCACCTGAATATCTACGAGAGGATCAGGAGCAAGGTCGAGGCCGACAGCGTTGTTCCTGTACATAAAAAAGATGAAGACGAGGGCGTTTTCTTCTGCCAGGGCTGCTATATGCGGGTCACTAAGCAGGAACTCACCCAGCTCTCTCTCGCGCAGGAGCTTCTCACCTGTAGAAGCTGTTCGCGCCTGCTCTATCTCGAAGACTGAAAATCTATCTTTTGGGGTTTTTATGCTTTAAGCTTACTGATGACAGCAGGGGCGCTTCGAGGTTTTTCTATGCTGGTTAAAAGACAACTGGTCGTTTCAGGCCGTTGCATTCTCTTGTTCTGTGCGGGGTTATTGGTCCCCTGCGTTCTGTGGGCGGGAGCTGTGGAACCGCGGAATGGCTGGATCTTCACTCCTGACAGTCTCGTCGGCGATTCGGTGAGGGCATCTTCCGGCGGCCTTGATGGGAGGATCTTCGGGGGCGCACGCGTCGAGTCCACCCCCCCGGCGCTGGTGTTCGATGGAAACGACGATCGGGTGGTCATCGAAGCGGCCGATTCCTCGGATCTTCCCGTCCGGCAGCTTTCCGTCGAGTCCTGGGTCCGACTGGATTCTTCCACGAGGTGGGGCGGCATCTGCGGCTATATCCAGGATAACGGCAGCTTTGAGAGGGGCTGGTTGCTGGGCTACAACGACTCTTCCTTCAGCATCGGCCTGGCCACCTCCAATACCCTCACCTACCTGGAAGCCTCCGACAGCTTTGAGCTGGGAAGCTGGTATCACGTTGTCGGTACCTACAATGGGGCTGAGCTCAAGATCTACGTGAATGGTCAGCTCGAGGGCTCCTCGCGGTCGCGATCGGGGGATATCGATTACGCAGATGCGAGCCTGGTCGTGGGGGCCTATGTCGATGATGACGAGCTCTGGCCTCTTGAAGGACAGGTTCACGAGGCGCAGATCTACGACACCGTCCTGAGCCAGGCGGATGCGCGCGAGCGCTACCTTGCCAAGCGTGGGCTCTTTGGCGGGGACCTGGTCCCAGGGCCGGACCCTGCGGGGGAGACGGGAATCGTCGCTCAATGGACCTTTGACAATGAGCACGTAAACGGACGCCTTGTGAGTGACCGTGTCGGGAGTTTCGATGGAACGATCCAGGGCGAGTATGAGCTGCTTTCCAGGCCAGCCGCCCTCGCGCTTGATGGTTCATCCACCTTCGTTCGGATGGGACTCCCGGGGGGCTCCGCGGCCCTGCCGCGCAGGGAGCTGACCGCCGAGGCGTGGGTCCTGATCAACGAGGGAACTACCTGGGGAGGGATCCTATGTTATATGCAGGACAACGGGGATTTTGAGAGGGGCTGGGTCCTGGGCTATGATGATTCGCATTTCAGCATGGCGTTGTCATCCGGACGGTTGACCTATCTTGTCGGCGATACGGAGTTCCAGCAAGGCACCTGGTACCACGTCGCGGGAACCTATGACGGAGAGACCTTGCGGCTCTACGTGAACGGCCGGCTTGATGCCAGCTCGTCTGCTCAATCCGGAGATATCGCCTACGCGGACGCTACCTTCGTTGCGGGGGCGTACGAAGATGACAACGAATTCTATCCTCTAGATGGAGCGCTGCATGATCTCAGGCTTTACGATGAGGTCCTGAGCGAGGCTCGGCTCAGGGGAAATTATGAGTCAGGACGCGAGCTGTTTCCGGTGCTGGAGCCGGTCCTCATGGGGCCAACGGTGAGGTTTACCTCGGTTGATACGGCCCTGGTCTCCTGGAAGACAACAGCTCCCTCGCGGTCGGTCGTCGACTTCGGTACAAGCCGGGCGCTTGGCAGGACGGCTCTCGATGAGAACCTGGCTGTGGATCACGCGGTCTACCTGGCTGGCCTCGAGCCCGGCACTCCCTACTTCTACCAGATCAGGCGTCAGGCAGGGGGGCAGGAATCGAGAACCCAGGTCTATGAATTCTCGACCGAGTTTAATTTCTCTGTGCCGTCCGCTGAGCGGATCGAATCGCCGTTTGGTGAGGATGCGGATTCAGCCGTCTACGCCCGGGCTGCCGAGAGGATCCTTGCTCTCACCGGCATCGAGAGGGGCTATTGTCTCGATCTCGACTGTGGCAGGGGGAGGCTTGCCGTGGAGCTGGCAAAGCGCTCAAAGCTGAGAATCATCGGAGTGAGTCCGGGCCGGGAGGAGGTCACG
>DODI01000509.1:0-2652 GCA_003509045.1 Planctomycetota bacterium
GATCGATAACACCCGCCTCGACCAGGTCGACGTGCTCGTTGGTGAGCGCGTTGAAGCCCTGGTTGCCCTCGGCTTTCTTCACCTGCTCGGCGATCACGGCACCGTCAAGTCCGGCATTCTCGGCGATCTGGCGAATGGGTGCCTCGATGGCGCGGCGCACGATATCCACACCGATGGACTCTTCGGTGTCACCATCGCTCTCCAGGTCATCGAGTACGCTCGCACAGCGCAATAGGGCGACTCCGCCACCGGGGACGATTCCGTCCTCGGTCGCCGCGCGAACGGCATGGAGCGCATCCTCAACTCGCGCCTTCTTCTCCTTCGCCTCGATCTCGGTGGCGGCCCCGACGTTAATCTGGGCTACACCGCCGACCAGCTTCGCCAGGCGCTCCTGGAGCTTTTCCTTGTCGTAGTCGGAAGAGGAGTTCTCGAGCTCTTTCTTGATCTGGGCGATACGGCCCTTGATGGCGTCAGCCGTTCCAGCGCCCTCGATGATCGTACACTGGTCTTTCTCAATCACGACCTTCTTGGCGCGACCGAGGTCCGTGACCTGGATATTGCTGAGATCGACGCCAAGGTCCTCGAAGATAGCCCTGCCGCCGGTGAGGGTGGCAATGTCTTCGAGCATGGCCTTACGGCGATCGCCAAAGCCGGGCGCCTTGACGGCACAGCAGGAGAAGGTCCCGCGCAGCTTGTTGATAACCAGCGTCGCCAGGGCCTCGCCCTCGACATCCTCGGCAATGATGACGATCGGCTTGCCGGCCTGGGCCACCTTCTCGAGCAATGGAACAATGTCCTTGATCGCGGCGAGCTTCTTCTCATGGATCAGGATAAACGGATCCTCGAGCTCACAGGTCATGTCTTCCGTGCTGGTGACGAAATGCGGCGAGAGATAGCCCTTGTCGAACTGCATACCCTCGTGCAGGGAGACGGTGGTCTCGAGGCTCTGACCCTCTTCGACCGTAATCACGCCATCCTTGCCGACCTTTTCCATGGCCTCGGCGATCATGGTGCCGATCTCGGCATCATTGTTCGCGGCGATGGACCCGACCTGGGCAATCTCCGCGGTTTCCTTGATCTCGATAGAGAGCTCCTTGAGACCTCCGACGAGCGCCTTGACAGCCTTGTTGATCCCGCGCTGCAAGCTGATCGGGTTCGCTCCGGCGGTTACGTTCTTGAGACCCTCGTCATAGATGGCCTCGGCCAGCACGGTCGCGGTGGTCGTTCCGTCACCGGCATTGTCGCTGGTCTTGGAGGCAACCTCCTTGACCATCTGGGCTCCCATATTCTCGTAGGAATCCTCGAGCTCGATCTCCTTGGCGACGGTTACACCATCCTTAGTGACGGTAGGCGCGCCGAAACTCTTCTCGAGGATCACGTTCCGCCCACGGGGTCCGAGCGTGACCTTCACGGCCCGGGCCAGTTTCTGGACTCCCTTGCGAATCGCTTCGCGGGCTTCCTGATCAAATGAAATCTTCTTGGCACTCATGCCGAAATCCTCCTTGCAGGCCGAATCTTTCGGCCCTGGCTATTCACCTGTTTATTCGTAATTACTCGATGACCGCGAGAACATCGTCTTCGCTCATGATGAGCAAGTCCTCGCCATCGAACTTAACCTCGGCACCGGCGTACGATCCGAAGATCACCCGATCCTTGACACTGATCTGCATGGGGCCCCTTTCGCCGGATTCGAGAAGCCGGCCGGCTCCAACACTGACAACCTCGCCCTCGCGGGGCTTTTCCTTGGCCGCATCGGGCAAAACGATTCCACCCTCGGTCGTATCTACGGCTTCCAGCCTCCTGACGATAATCCTGTCATTCAGCGGCTTGATCTTCTGTTTCGCCATCTTTGCTCTACTCCTTGAAAACTACTGTTTCCAGCCCTTCAGGGCCGGTAAATTGATATCCAATAACCTTTAACCTATAAATTCCTCTTCGCAGTCAGAACTCCAACGCCGCTGGAAGGTCTTCACCGCGCCACGAATCCTCACGCTGTCCAGAGGCTTTCGCACCAGGGCCAATCCCCCGGCCTCGAGAATTCTCTCTTCCAGCCCGCTCGACGCATCTCCCGTAACAAAAATCGCTCCCAAGCCCGGCAGTTCCTGGCTCAACAACTCGTATGTTTCCAGCCCGGTAAGATCCGGAACGTGGTAATCCAGTATCGAAAGCTCCGGTTCACGTTTCTCCCGCCGCAACTGGCGAGCGAGGTCAACCGCCTCCTGACCGCGGGTCGCAGTCGAAATCTCATGCCCATCGAGCTCCAGAAGATTCTCCAGGCTCCTGAGGCAACCGACATCGTCATCCACCAACAATATTTTCAGGCGGACGAAGGAACTGCTCATCAAAACAACCATCTCTGGTCAGTAGGAGGCGCCCATCAGAGCGCCGCATCTAAATAAGACAGCCCTTCCAAAGTGCAAAGCCCGTGCCTCACCAATGAAAATGTCGTAAACCCTTAAATAGAAATATTTTGCAACGACTACCCCGGGAAAGTCCCCGAGAGAGACTGGCAAAGAGGCAGAAACGGCCGATTTCAGCCTGTCAAGTTGGCAGTATACGAGGCTGAACCGGAAAGCGAACGCTGTTGAGGAAACAGGGTGGCCCCTTGTTAAGCCTCAGCGGTATCCTGGCTGGCATCTCCGGGGGAAGGAC
>DODI01000140.1:0-2641 GCA_003509045.1 Planctomycetota bacterium
CGCGCTCGCGTTCTGGAGAAGGGCATCGGCTGCCGCGGTTGTTTTGTGGCATCAGCTGTTGATCTTCGGTCGCAGAGGGCGCCTGAGAGAGATCAGGCAGCTGCGGTCCGGTCTCCAGGGATTGCTCGCCGGGTTAGCGAAAGAGTTTGCGGAGGTGGACCCGCGTCCGGAATCGGAGCCAAGGCTGCGGTGGAGGCGCGTGGCGTCGGACCGGGCGGTTTTTCTTTCCGCGCCCCTGCTGGTTCTGGGAGCTGTAGTGCTGCTCTGGTTCGGGATCGCTCAGCCGGCGGGTATTGTTGAGCGTGAGCGGGAGAGACGCGCTGAACGCGATCTTGGGATCAAGTTGTTGGAGCCTTCTCTCAGGCTGAAGGAGCTTCTGAATACGAAAACTGGCAAGGGCAGTCTGGGGGGCCGTCTTGATGCGGATGAGGGAAAACTGATCCAGCTCATTGGAGAAATAGCCGCGCTCGAAAGGGATGCCGGGGCGCTGGAGTTCGACAGGGAGAAGGCTGAAAAGACCAATGAGGCGGACTGGAACTGGTACCAGGTGCAGGGAAACAGCGACAGGGTCCAGGAGCTCTTACGGCGTTTTTACCATTACCGTGAGGTGCTGCTGTTTGTTTTCCTGAGATATGAGAGGATCGCCAATTTTAATTCTGATGAGGTTGCCGCCGACCTGCTCCTGCTTCGCGCGTTCCTCGTGGAGTACGTCGCGGGGACGGTGCTCTTTGAAAGCTCCCTGAAGTTTGTTAACGGGTTCCATGCGGAGAATACCAGGGCGAAACTCAATGAGGGCATCCAGCAATGGGGAATCCCGCCGGGGTTCTATAATTTTGTCAGGGATGGACTTCGCAGCCCGGAAAGCCTGGGCCTGTTCAAGGAATTCGAGTCGCGCTACCATGCGAGCCCCATCAAGGATGAGCTGGGCAGGGTCGCCTGCTATGAACAATTTCAGCCGGTGATTGGAGCCGCGGAAAAGACCATCGCCAGGTACGCGGAGTCGAGCAGCCTGCGGGTTGTGCGCCGGGCGCATGATCAAATCAAGGAGAAGAGCAAGGAGGTCGTCTACCAGGCCCAGAAGGCCATCTCCTCCTGGATTGGCGACTTCAAGACCATCCAGGGCGAATCGGCGATCAAGGGTTCGGCCGGGTTCGATAAGCTCCTGCAGATGATGGAGCCCGGCGACATTATCCTGGAACGGAGGAACTACTACGGCTCCAATGCCTTTCTGCCCGGGTACTGGCCGCATGCCGCCCTCTATCTCGGGACAGCGGAGGATTTGAGAGAGCTCGGTCTGACCGAGGAGAGTCTGAGAACCGGTTTTGGACAGGACCAGGAGAGAGCGAATACGTTCTGGGAGAGGTATACCTCGCCTGATTCTGAGGGCCACGAATGCAAGATCATCGAGGCCGTCAGCGAAGGGGTGATCTTTTCGTCAATGGAACACTCCATCGCCGAGGCGGACTCGGTTGCCGTCTTTCGACCGAGGCTGGCCGCCGATGAGATCGAGGATCTCAACCTCAAGAAGGCGGCCATCGTGAGAGCCTTCTCCTACTGGGATATGCCCTACGATTTCGAGTTTGATTTTACCTCGACGGATAAGCTGGTCTGTACGGAGGTCGTTTTCAGGGCCTACGGAGGCGATTCAGGAGCGCTCCACTTTCCCGTCAAAAATATTATGGGCCGACCGACGATGCCGGCCGGCAACCTGGTCAGCAAGTTCAACAAGGAGAGGGCCTCCGCCAAGCCCCAGCTCGAATTCATAGCGTTCCTGGAGGCACCGGACAGGAAACCCCACCTGCTGTCCAAGATTCTCGTCCTCTTCTGCGCCTTCGGCGCGTTCATGCTCGGGCTCCTGATCTGTCGCTTTGCGGTTAAATCCATCCGGATACGGTTGATCTTCGTGGCCATCCTTGTGGGTCTTACGGTTCCCGCGGTCTTTTATTATCGTAAGATTCTCCCGGGTGAGGATCGCCAGGTGGCCGAGGCAATCTTCAAGACGGAGGATGAGCTGGTGGGAACACTCGAATTGAAGGGGCTGACCTGGTGGAACAAACTGATCCAAGAAATGGCGACGGAAGAATAATTAATGACCTGGTGCAAGGATGGCTCGCCTGAAAAAACCCGAAAACGCTGACTCGGATGAAGCTTCCGATACTCCGGCATCCACCTGCTCGGTAGATGTGCACACGCATATTTTCTGTTGGGGTGAGAATCCGGAGGAGGGCTACCTGTCGGAAAATACCCGCAAGAAGTGGAAGACGCGGCTTGTTCTTAAACTCTCGGGAATACTGAAGGAGCCCGGTGAGACGATCAGCGAGAAGATGCGCAACAGGCTGATTCGACACATCCAGACCTCGAGTCTCGATTACGCCGTGGTGCTGGCGCAGGATGCCGTGTACCACGAGGATGGGTCCCGCAACGATCCTGATACGCACTTCTACGTCTCGAACGATCACGTGTTCGACCTGGCCAGAGAGTGCCCACAGATCCTGCCGGGTTGCTCGATCAACCCGATCCGCAGCGACGCGTTGAAGGAGCTGGAGCGCTGCCGCGAGGCAGGGGCTCGCCTGGTCAAGCTGCACACGGCTATCCAGGGCGTCGATCCTTCGCGCCCGGAGTTCGATCCGTTCTACAAGCT
>DODI01000140.1:2965-3209 GCA_003509045.1 Planctomycetota bacterium
CTACAAGCTGGCCAACGAGCTGGGAGTGGTGCTGATGTTTCATACGGGGTGGGAGCATTCCTGCGATGTGATCTCGCAGCAATTTACCGATCCCCAGAAGCTCGAGCGGCCGCTCGATCACGGTGGGCCGGTGATCGCCGCCCATTGCGGCAGCTGCGCCTGGTACGATGCGGAGCAGTACTATCCCCGTTTTGTGGAGATGATGAACCGCTACGACAATCTCTTCGGCGATACGGCCATCATG
>DODI01000021.1:0-2749 GCA_003509045.1 Planctomycetota bacterium
GCGCTCCAGCATGGTCACGAAGACATTGGCGAAGGGCGTCTTGCTGGAGTACTTGAGGAACTGTCCCTGGCGTACGCCAAGGCCCCGGCCGCCGGCCAGCAGGGTCGGGTAGTTATTGTTGTTGTGTGTCTTCGAGTTGGAGCTGCCGTAGAGCACCAGGGTGCGGTCCAGCAGGCTGCCATCGCCCTCGGGGGTGTCCTTCAGGCGCTTGAGGAAATAGGCCAGCTGCTCGGCGAGGAACTGGTCGAACTTTCCGAGGGCCTCGGGGTTCTTGCCGCCGCTGTGCGCCAGGCCGTGCCAGTTGCCCTTCAGCCCGACCGCGGTCGGAAAGGAATTGGCGATCGTCGTAGCGCCAGCCACCTGGCCGATCATGTAGGTCGCCAGGCGGGTGGTGTCTGTCTGGAAGGCCAGGTACATCAGGTCGTACATGGCCCTTATGTAGTCCTTCGGACCATCGGGAGTGGCGCTGAGATCGAGAGTTTTCGCCTCGACCTTCGGCTTGGGAACGTCGAGCCACTTCTGCGAGAGCTCGACGCGTTTCTCCACATCGCGAACCGAGTCAAGATACTCGTCGAACTTGCCCCGGTCGCGGGATCCGAGACGCCCTCGAACGCTCTTCGAATGGTTGAGCACAAGATCGAGCAGGCTGCTAGTATTCCGCAGTTTGCGCCGGGCGGATGCATCTCCACCCGATTCCCCAAAGAGTCGGTTGAAGACCTGCTTCGGACTCGACAGCGCCGGCACCGGGCGACCGGTTCGGGCGAAGGAGATCGTCGTCGAACGGGTGGGTTCGCCGACGCCACCATCGCTCGAAAGAGTCAACGAAGGAAAACGCGTTTGGGCACCAATGTGCTGGGCGGCCAGCTGATCAAGAGAGATCGCGTTGCCGTAGGACGGAGCCTTCAGCTCAGCGCCTGTGAGCCAGGTGTCACCTGTGTCGTGGCCGCCAAGGCGGCGGCAGAGCGGATGGGAGAGACCGGACATGACCGTCACATCATCGCGAAGCGGTTCGAGACTCTGAAGCGGCCTGCGTAACTTGAAATCCTTCCCCTCGCCGCTGGGAAACCAGTTCCAGTCCGCCTTCCCACCCTTCTCCCCGGGCAATGCGACCCCGAAAGGAAAGTAAACGAAGGCCATACGGCGCGGCAGCTCGGCGGCGGTCGCTCCGAAGCTGAGAGATTCGAGGAAGGGCAGAGCCAGGGCGGCGCCCGTACCGCGCAGGAATGTTCTCCGGCTTACATCAGGAGTGTTCTTCGCCATGGCTCACCTTTGATTACCTGGTCCTGGAGGCTTCAGTCTCAACCGCCTGGGCTATCAGATCGCACAGGTGGTAGCCACTTCTTTTGAAGCCTCGCACCAGCGCTTCAACCGTTTGCTCATCAGTAAATTCAAGAGAACGGCCAAGAGCGTACGCCAATATTTTCTCACTCAAGGCCCTGCCAAAGCGATCTTTTTCCGAACTCAGAAAGTGGCCCTTCAAGTCTTTCATGCCATTGAGCTTATGGCCACGGTGAGCTCAATCTCCAGGTCCCTTTCCTGGCGGCAAAGCTTTGGCCCCCTGGAGTCGGAACGACAGGACCACCTGGCTTCATCGGAAACCAGCTGCGATTCTGCCAACCCCTTAAACCCTCTTCAACGTCCCGCTGGTACCAGCGAACAATTCGGTCTCGACACCCAGGCGTTGCAAGACGGTAACAAAGAGGCGTGCCAGGGGGAGCTCTTCCGCTTCTATGCTCCCGTTCCAGCCGGCGTCGGTAACGATACCGGCGTTGGCCTGGTTGTCTTCATTGCCCTTGCCGAACTTGAGATAGCGGCCATTTTTGAAACCAAGATTTTTACCGCCCGCGGAAATAATCGGATAGTTGCGAGAGAGGTGGAAACTACTGGAAGCCGAACCATGCATGGCAAAGGTGTTATCCAGCATGTTGCCGTTGCCATTCGGTTCCTTCGTATCTTTCAGTTTCTGTACGAAACGTCCAAATTCCTCGGCCTGGTAGCGGTTATAGGTACCGAGGTTTTTCCAGCCATTTGGTTTCTTGACGGAATGCGTCAGGCCATGGGCACCACCAAGACCAACCGCCCTGGACAGCAGATCGTGGGGTCCCTCGCCATTTTCTCTACCCAGTTGGAACGTGGCCACGCGTGTTGAATCGCTCAGGAAGGACAGGTAAATCAGTTCATACATGGCCTGGAAATAAAGCCGCGCTTCCTTGGGATCCGCATCCAGGTCCAGGTTCGCGGTGTCCACCTGGGGGACAGGTGTATCAATCCACTTTTGAGCTTTCGCCATCTTGATCTCGGTATCGCGCAGGGCATCAAGATACTGCTGGAGTGTCTGCTGATCATGACTGGAGAGTTTCTTGCCCAGCGAGCGCGTATTGGAGATGAGGAGATCCAGGGCACTCTTGCTTCTCGCCAGTTTTGCCGCAGCATCTTTTCCACTGGCCACGAAAAGCATATCGAAGATCTGCTTGGGCTTATTCATCGCCGGGATGGGACGTCCTTCACGATTAAAGGACTGGGTTTGTGCGCCGCGAGGGCCGCCGATGCCGCCATTGGTCGACATCACCAGGGAAGCATGCCGCGTGAATTCTCCTGCCTGCGCGGCGTAGACCTGGTCTATGGAAATCGAATTCTTGTATGTCCCATGGCCTCCCGTTGCTGCGCCTGTCAGGTATTGATCCGCATTTGAATGACCATGAACTTTTCTCACTGCCGGGTGTGACAGCCCTGAATAGATCGTGATCTC
>DODI01000302.1:0-5526 GCA_003509045.1 Planctomycetota bacterium
CTCGATATGGCGCGCCGGGTTTTCCTCTAGGATTTCCTCTCTTAACAGGAACTTGAGGAAGGAGCGCACGGCCGCGAGGCTGCGCTGGATGCTCGAATCACCCCGTCCTCGCTGACGCTCGGCAATGAGAAAATCAAAGACGTCCTGCTCCGTTGGCAGGTCCTCACCGATTCCAGCGAGAAACCGCCCGCAGTCCCTCCTGTAGGCATCGAGGGTATGCCAGGACATCCCGCGCTCGATTTCGAGGTAGGAGATGAAGAGCTTGAGGTAGGTATTCAATTCGCTCATGTACAAGAATACACGATTCTCCGGGAATGGACGATTGCTGCCGTACCGGTAAGGTTGGCGGGACAGTTTTTCGGCCCGGCTGTACAACATCTGGTCACTACCTCCATGCTCCTGTGCAGGGGCCGTCCGGCGACCGCTCCCGGGGGAAACTTATCCGGAAGGTCGTTCCATGGCTCTCCAGCCGGTTTCAGGGGGCTCTGAGTGGTGTTATAATCCTGCCTTCATACAGGCGACTGGTTTTTGACGTGTTGGTACACAATGGCTGAAACTCTTAAAACCCGGCTTGGCTCCCTCGAGCTGAAGAACCCGATTCTTAGCGCCTCGGGCACCTTCGGTTATGGGAAGGAGGTCGAGTCTTTTGTCGATCCATCGGTTTATGGCGGAATTGTAGGCAAGAGCATCTCGCTCGAGCCCCGCAAGGGCAATCCCCTGCCGCGCACCTGGGAGACGGCCTCGGGAATGCTGAATTCCATCGGTCTGCAGAATCCCGGTATCGACGCCTTTATCTCCGACCCCTCCTACCTGCCTCGAATGAGCGCCTACGATACCCAGGTGGTGGTCAACCTTGTCGGGGATACAGTCGATGAGTATGTGGCGATGGCCCGGCGTCTCGACTCCGAGGTCGCGGTCGATGCTCTTGAGCTGAATATCTCCTGTCCGAATTGTCCCCTCGGCGGCATGGAGTTCGGTATCGATCCCGAGGCCACCCGCCGGCTGGTCGAGGCGGTCAGGGAAAACTTCAGCCGGACGATCATCGCCAAGCTCACGCCCAACGTGACCGATGTGGTTCCCATCGCCCGGGCCGCGGAGGCCGGCGGGGCGGATGCCCTTTCGCTGGTCAACACCTACGTCGGGATGGCGATCGAGTGGAGGCAGCGGCGGCCCCGCCTCGGCGGTATCACCGGGGGGCTTTCAGGCCCGGCCATCAAGCCGCTGGCTTTGCGGCTGGTGTGGCTGGCGGCCCAGAATTGCGAGATACCGATCATCGGTATCGGTGGAATTATGAACACCGATGATGTTCTCGAGTTTATAGTCGCTGGCGCGAGCGCCGTACAGATCGGTACGGTTCAGTTTATTCGGCCGCGTATCGCCCTGGAAATTATCGATGGGCTCGGCGAAGCCCTTCGGGAGATAGGCGCAGGCTCCATCGGGGAGCTGGTCGGAACGCTCGAGACGGACCGGGATGCCATCACGGTTCGCCAGGCGGATGAAGATGGCGGTGAAGAGGCTCCGGCCGGCGAATGAGACCATGATCAATTTTATCAACAAGATCCTTACCAAGATATTCGGCTCCAGCGGTGACCGGGTAAAGAAAGAGCTGCAACCTGTCGTCGATGAGGTCAACGTCTTCGAGGAGTCGACGCGGGCGCTTGACGATGAGGCCCTGGCAGGCAAGACGGAAGAGTTCCGCTCCCGCCTCGCCCAGGGAGAGACCCTTGATGGTCTCCTGCCGGAGGCTTTCGCGGTCTGCCGGGAGGCATCCAGCCGGGTTCTGCGGACGGCCACAGGTGTTCCGATGCGCCATTTTGATGTGCAGATCATGGGAGGGGTGGCCCTGCACAGGGGGCGGATCGCCGAGATGTCGACCGGTGAAGGAAAAACTCTCGTGGCGACCCTGGCCTGCTACCTGAATGCCCTGGAGAAAAAAGGCGTACACGTGGTGACCGTCAACGACTACCTGGCCCAGCGAGACCGGGACTGGATGGCGCCACTGTTTGAATTTCTCGGCATGAGCAGCGGCGCGATCCAGGGCGAGATGGACAGCGTCGAGAGGCTCGAGATGTACGCCCGTGACATTACCTACGGTACGAACAACGAGTTCGGCTTTGACTATCTTCGCGACAATATGAAGATCCACCTCGAACAGCAGGTGCAGGGCCGCGGCCGAAATTTCGCCATTGTCGACGAGGTCGACAGCATTCTCGTCGACGAGGCCCGGACTCCGCTGATCATCTCCGGCCCGGCGGAGAAATCGACCGACAAGTACCACATCGCCGACCGTGTGGCCAAGCGGCTGGTGAAGGGGCAGGATTTCGAGCTCAAGGAAAAGGAGCGCTCCATCGTTTTCACTGAGGCCGGGATCGAGAAGGCCGAGGGCCTGGTGGGAGTGAAGAGTTTCTATGTCGGCAAGGACATGGAGTGGCCCCACCTGCTGGAGCAGTCGCTCAAGGCCCATCACGTTTACCATCAGGATGATCACTATCTCATCGACAATGGAGAGGTGAAGATCATCGATGAGTTCACCGGCCGTGCCCTGGAGGGGAGGACCTGGAGCGAGGGTCTTCACCAGGCCGTCGAGGCGAAGGAGGGGCTGAAGATTCGCCGTGAGAACCAGACGCTGGCGACCATCACCCTGCAGCATTATTTCAAGCTCTACTCGAAGCTTTCCGGGATGACCGGCACCGCTCTCACCGAGGCGGTCGAGTTTGATAGCATCTACAAGCTGTCCGTGGCTCCCATCCCGACCAACAAGCCGCTGATTCGAGATGACATACCTGATGTGGTCTACATGACCGCGCGCGAAAAATACTACGCGATCGTCGATGAGATCGTTCGCGTTAATGAGCAGGGACGGCCTGTCCTCGTGGGTACGACCTCCGTAGAGAAGTCGGAGCTGCTCAGCGGCCTGCTCAAGCGCCGCGGCGTCAAGCACTATATACTCAACGCCAAGCACCATGACCGTGAGGCGGATATCGTCGCCGACGCCGGCCAGGCCGGCCGGGTGACGCTCTCGACCAATATGGCCGGACGCGGAACGGATATCGTGCTGGGGGACGGAGTTGTCGACAAAGGCGGGCTGCACGTCATCGGTACCGAGCGGCATGAGTCACGGCGGATCGACAACCAGCTCCGCGGACGTTGCGCCCGCCAGGGCGACCCCGGCTCCTCGATCTTCTTCCTCTCTCTCGAGGATGATCTAATGCGCCGCTTCGCCGGTGAACGGGTCCAGTCCATGCTCAAGAAGATCGGCATGAAGGAAGGAGAGGAGATCTCCCACCCCTGGGTGAGCAGGTCCATCGCCAAGGCCCAGAAGAAGGTCGAGGCTTATCACTTCGATATTCGCAAGAACCTGCTTGAATACGATGGCGTGATGAACGAGCAGCGCACCATCGTCTACGATCAGCGCCAGTCCATCCTCGAGGGCGGGGGGCTCTCCATGATGGTGGAGGGCATGATGGAGAAGGTCTGCTCCCTGCAGGTCCCCAAGTATCTTTCGCAGGAGGCGATCGAGGAATCGGTCGAGGCGGATGGAGAGGTCATCGAGGCTTACGATCCGCTGGCGGAGCTCTATACCTGGGCCAGCTCGGCCTACGGGATCGATGAGGATTTCCAGCTAGATGCCGGCCGGAGCCAGGCTGATCATACCGGGGCGTTCAGCGACAGGATTATGGAAGCCTACCAGGAGCGCTACGCCGAGCGCACCTCCGCCAATGGCGAAGAAAACATGCAGCGGGCGGAACGTTTTATCCTGCTCATGGAGCTCGATGACAAGTGGAAGGACCATCTTCACGCCATGGATACTCTTCGTCACGCGATCGGGCTGCGGGGATACGCGCAGATCGATCCCAAGATAGCCTACAAACGTGAGGGCTATGAGATGTTCAGCGAGATGCTCGATCGTTTCAGGGCCTCGGTTACCCAGCTTGTCCTGCGCGTCCAGGTAGGCGAGGAAGATGAGCAGGAGCTCGACAGCGGGCTCGATGACGCCGAATTCCAGCACAGCGGACTGGCGCCGGGAACGCAGCCCGAGTCTCCCATGCAGGAGGCGAGCGACCCATCGGCCCAGGCTCCCGTCAAGACGATCGTTAACAAGGCGCCCAAGGTGGGGCGCAACGATCCCTGTCTCTGCGGAAGCGGCAAGAAGTTCAAGAAATGCTGCGGCCAGGGCTCCTGAGCTTCCGGTTGGTTGGCGGGGCCTGGAGCAGGAGGTTCTGACTGATGTTACGTTTCAAGACGCTTCCACTCAGCTGGCTCTGCGATCTTCTCTACCTCTTGTTTTCTCCCCTGGTCGTTATCGGCTGGCTGATCCTGTCGCGGTTCATGACCAGGGACAAGTACCGCCGAGGTTTTTTTCAGAAACTGGGTTCGGTCGAGCGGCGCGAGGGAGAAGCCCGTTCCCTGTGGGTCCACGCGGTGTCCGTAGGCGAGGTGCTGACAGCGGCCCCGCTTGTCGAGGCGCTTGGCGGCGCCTTCGACGGCTGGGATGTCTCCATGTCGGTATCGACTCCCACGGGCTTTGATGCCGCGCGCAAGCGGCTGCCGGGAACAAAGGTGTTTTACGCTCCCTTCGATCTATCTCCCCTGGTGGCCCGTACCTTCAGTCGACGTCGGCCTGACGCCCTCGTTCTACTCGAGCTGGAGGTCTGGCCCAATTTTCTGCTCGAGGCCAGGAGACGGGGAGTTCCAGTCCTGATCGCCAATGGCCGCCTCAGCGGGGGTTCCTCCGATCGCTATAGCCGCACCGGCTTTCTGGGCCGCTGGCTCTTTTCCATGGTCGACAGGGTCGCCGCCCAGAACGAGGCTTATGCCGATCGCTTTAAGGAGCTGGGAGTCGAGCCCGGGCGGATCGAGGTGCTTGGCAACCTGAAGCACGATCGGGAGGTAGGCGTGAGCGCCGCCGATGCCGCCGAGCTGCGCGCAGGGATGGGCTGGAGCGAGGGAGAGCTTGTGATGGTTGGCGGCTGTACGCATCCGGGAGAGGAATCGATTCTGCTGGGCATTCTCTCGCGGCTCCAGGGGGAGCATCCGGGCCTTCGTCTCGTACTGGCTCCGCGCCACGTCGAACGCCTGGCCGGCGAGACTCCCGCCGGCTGGGTCCCACAGGATGACACCGAGCGCTCCTTCACCATGTGGAGCGGCTGGCCGGCCGGGGCCGGGGAGGCTCTCGGAGATTCCGTCCTGGTGGTGGACACGGTGGGCGATCTCGAGAGGATCTACTCCATCGCCGACCTGGCGGTGGTTGGCGGCAGCTTCGTTCCCCATGGAGGGCACAATGTTCTCGAACCCGCCAGCCTCTCGCGGGCCGTTCTCTTCGGGCCGCATACGGCGAATTTTGAGGACGAGGTCTCCCTCCTGCTCGCGGGTCGAGGCGGAATCCTGGCTCGGGACCCGGAAGAGCTCGAGAAGGCGGTCGCCGAACTTCTCGGGAACGCAGAAGAACTCGAAAAGATGGGGCAGAGGGCCAGAGAAACTTTTTCTGGCCTCTCAGGCGCCGTCGAGCGCCATGTCGAGTGGATT
>DODI01000031.1:0-3555 GCA_003509045.1 Planctomycetota bacterium
TGGAGCAATGGCTTCCTGCCCGCCCACTACCAGGGCACCCAGCTGCGGTCGGAGGGCTCGCCAATCCTCGACCTCGCGCCGCCGGCATGGAAAAGCCGCGAGCACCAGCGCAGCAATCTCAACATCCTGAAAAAGCTGAACCAGGCCCACCTCGATGTCCATCCGCAGCACCGGGATCTGGCCGCCCGCATGGAAAACTACGAGCTGGCCTACCGCATGCAGATGGAGGTCCCCGGGATCCTGGACATCGAAAAGGAATCAAAGAAGACCCGGGAGCTCTACGGCCTCGACGACAAGGAGACGGAGCCCTTCGGCCGCAAATGCCTGCTCGCCCGCCGCCTCATCGAGAAGGGCGTGCGCTTCATCCAGATCTTCTCCGGCGGCTGGGACTCGCATGACTTCATCGAGCGTGCCCACAAAAAAAGAATCTACTCGGTCGACAAACCCATCGCCGCGCTGATCAGGGATCTGCGCCAGCGCGATCTCCTCGACGACACCCTGGTGATGTGGACCGGAGAGTTCGGACGCACCCCTGACAACAACCGCCGAGGCGGAGAGGTCGCCCTCGGCCGCGACCACAACGCGAAGGCTATGGCCATGTTCTTCGCCGGCGGCGGCACCCGTCCGGGCCGTGTCGGCGCGACCGATGAGCTCGGCAACGCGGCCTCCGAGGTAGTCCACCCGATCCGCGATGTCCACGTAACCCTGCTTCACCTGCTCGGGCTCGATGACAACAAGCTTACCTACTTCCATGGCGGACGCTATAAGCAGCTGAGCCAGTTCGGAGGACAGGTCATCCGGGAGATCGTCGGATGAGCGCCCGTGGAACCTTCCTGATGCTCGCGCCCTTGCTGCTCCTCCCGCTTCTCTCCACCCCCTCCAGCGCTCTCGACAACGAGAAGAAGACCGGCCGCGACTGGGAGTACCTCGACAATGGAGTGGTCCGTATCGGGATCGACAAATCACGCGGCGCCTGCATCGGCTATTTCGCCGAGAGCAAGACCAAACGCAACCTGCTCAACAACTACGACGAGGGCCGCTTCATCCAGCAGTCCTACTACGGCCGCCCCGATGGATCGAAGTGGAACGGCAAGCCCTGGGTCTACAATCCCGTCCAGGGCGGCTACGCGAAAGGAAAGAGCTCCCGCCTGCTGAAGTTCAGCAGGGACAAAAAAAAGGAAACAATCTCGGCCCGGATCGAGCCCCTCAGCTGGGCCAGCGGCATCGCCTGCCCGGAGGCCCTCATGGGCGTTACGATTTCTCTCGAGGGTCCACTGGCACGGGTCCGCTTCCGCATGGACTATACCGGCAAGGATCAGTCAGTGGTCAGGGACCAGGAGATGCCTGCCGTTTTTGTTGACGCCGAGCTCCCCAACCTCGTCTATTTCGAAAGCGGCAAGCTGAAACGCCGTGTTCCCGGCTGGCCGAACGAGCGCGGCAAAGCCTCAGAAAACTGGGTAGCCTACCTCGACGACAAGGACTGGGGGATCGGCATCTACACACCCGGTACCGAGACCTTCACCTGCTACCGATTCAAGGGTAACGGAAAAACCGGGCCGACCGGCTCGGCCTGTTCCTACGTCGCCCCCCTGCGAAGGTTCTCGCTGCAGAAAGGCCTGGCCGTCGATTACGAGGTCTTTCTGACCATTGGATCGCTTGCCGAAATCCGCGAGCGCTTCGCCTCGCTGAGGCGCAAGGCTGCCCCCGGGCCGGAAGCCGGCAATAAAAGGAAGTGAAGGGCCTCATGGCAGGAAGCACAAAAGCCTCTCTCTTCCTGGGTCTTGGCGGCATTGCCCTTGTCGCCATCTTCCTCTGGACCGTGTTCCTCTCCGGCGACCCGCTGCTCACCAACGACCTCTGGCAACTAGACAAATCCATGTCGAGAGAGGAGGCCGCGGCCTGGAGAAAAAAACCCGAGGCCTACACGGCGCCGAAACTGGAGCTCACACCTCAGCTGAACCCTGTCTCCATTTCCATCGCCCATTGGAGCAAGGCGACAGGCTTCCCGCGCAGCAGCAGGTTTACCCTGGAAGTGGAAAACGCGGCGGGGAAATCCGTCTTCAATACAGAGCTCCGGCTCATGCAGAAGAAGGACGAAGGCGGCTCCGACACGGTGATCTTCGAGTGGATTTCCGACACACCCGCCATCAAGATGCTGAACGACTATCTCGAGGTCCCAGAGGCCGGCACCTACACCTTTCACTTGAGACCGGGCGAGCAACAGGCAGGGAACCACTCCAGGCTGCAGCTGCGCCTCCGCCAGCAGGCGATTCGTCCCCAGTGGTGGATGCTTATCGCCGGGTTCCCGATGGTGTTCCTCGGAGCCTGCATCTTCCTGGGCACCGGTTTCATGCGAATGAGGAAGGTACTGAAAAATCGGGCGAGGGCGAAAGGGTGAGGTTTATTTAGCCGATTCACCCAGGCAGACAACCTCGCCGGAGAGAGTGCTCAGGTAGATCTTCCCGGAAGCTATCGCGAGACCATCCCACATGGGAGCGGGAACCTTGCGCTCAGCGATGACAGCGCCCTTTGAGGTGTCGAGGGCCTTCAAGCGGCCATCCTTGTGCACGGCATAGAGACGTCCATTGGCCGCCAGGGCCATGGCGTGTATATCGTTGTAGAGCTGGGTGCCGTATTTCACAGTCTTCGGTTTCTTCTTGGCGGGCGTGAAGACATCCACCGTCCATTTTGACCCGGCGGCGACTCGGTGTGTCCTGAAAGGCTTCTTTCCACCCCTCGCATCGCGCCCGGCCTGCCAGCCGGTGATCCACTTGCCGTCGAATTTTTTCACCCCCTCGGCATCGAAATCACGACGGAAGATATCGGTGCTGCCGTTGAGCTCTCCGTAGACCTTTCCATCGCGAAAGACGACCAGGGGTCTTCGAGGAGCCTCTCCTTTGAAGCGATCCTGGTGCCTGGCCCCATAGGTCCAGGAGCCGCGAGGAACCCAGACAGCCCCGCCGCCAGTGTCGAGCCTGGCGAAGGCGTTCCATTCATCTACCGAAACAAGCTTGCCGGCGCTCGAGATAATCCAGCGCGACATGGCGATACCCTCGCCTTCTTCGTGAATGATGTCGACCGGGTCAAACTCGAGTCCCGAATTCTCGTAGAACCCCTTGTAGGGATTCTTGCCGGTCGGATCCCCCTTCTGCGGCATCTGATCGAGTCGATGAACCCAGCGCTTTTCTCCGCTGAGAGGATCGACCGCGAATACCAGCACCCCGCCGTCGGCGAGCTGCTGACGACCGGCGACGAAATAGGCCGTATCCTTCCTGACCAGCACCGAGCCGGGAACCGGCCAGGGGCTCTCAACCTGCCCATAGGCGACGATGCGCTCGTCGACCGGAGCAGCGCGGAACTCCCAGACAAGCTCTCCCGAGTCGACCCTCAACGCGTACACATAACCGGCGTGACAACCGAAGAGAGCAAGACCCCGGTATATCGTGGGCGGCGTGTCCACCCTGCCGCGAGCCGTGTAGCGCCACAGTTCCTTACCGTTGCCAGCCGAGAGCGCGATCACCTCATGCGCGTCGGGCCTGGCAACAAAGACCCTCC
>DODI01000039.1:0-10789 GCA_003509045.1 Planctomycetota bacterium
CGGGAAAATGGCCTGGAGCGAGCCGCAGAGCCTCCCCCTGCCTCGCCGTGACCGGCCGAATCCGGAAACGATAACCTGTCTCGTTCCCGGAAATAAAGGCCCCTGGAAGCCAGATCGCCAACCCGAGAAAGAAGAGCCTCGAGGAGAACAGACTGAATCGACGACAGAACGCGGCCCTGACGAAAAAAAGCTGGAGAGCTCATTTCAAACCCAATTCGATTACAGATCTTCCAGCGAGGCCTCGGAGGAGAAAACAGGGACGCGTAGGTCTTATCGAGCCCAGCCCGGCCATCTTTGACAGGCCACGGAGGGGTGTGTTAGCCTTGTCAGGACGGCGGCCGGCAACATGCGGCCGCGACCTGTCAGTTGCTGACCTGTAATCTCCGAATGATATGCTCTGTAACCTCTGCCCACTGAGACGAACCTGTAACCAGATCTGCGACTACGTAGAGCCGCACCTGCCCTCCATGGAGCAGGGCCGGGTTGACTACGAAGACCTCCTTCGTATCTACCAGGGAAAGCTGATGACGCAGGCCCTGCTCGACAATGTCGAGATCCTTACCCAGCGGCAGCAAGAGGTCGTCAACCTCTACTACAGGAGCGTCCTCTCCCAGAAGGCCATCTCAAGCCGACTCGGTATCAGCCAGCAGGCCGTCGCCGACTCCCTGCAGAGGGCGAGAACCGCCGTCTCCAATAAGCTGCGAAACTTCATCAAGATGACCTGAGGCGGACGCCTATTCCTTCGCCCTGTAGTCAACAAGGTCCAACTCGGCGAGCCACGCATTCTCAGCCTCCCCGGTTCGGGACCGGGAGGCCCTTCGAACCTCGAAGCTTTCGATACGCACGGAGTTCTTGGCCTCCTGCACCGCAGCTGCGAAACGAAGAATCTTGTCCAGCGGGGCGCTCAGCAGCTGAATGTTCTGGCCCTCCTCGACGAGATTGGCGCCGATATCCCGTGGACGCTTGGGGGTCTGCTTGCTGAGCTCAAGGCCGTAGATGGCGACCTTGTCGACGACGATTTCACCGAGAGACTGCAGATGATCATTCTCATCCTGCAGCCTGGCCTGGTGCCGCAGCTGCTTCATCTCCTCGGAATCGAGCTCCTTGACGAGTTTCTTGTATAGAGCCCGCTCCTGACCAACCTGGCTCTTGAGATTAGGAATCAGGTAATACTGCAGCATCAGGTAGAGCAGGAGAAAGCCGGCAGCCGTCATCGCAAGGGTCAGGATGGCGATCTGTTGTGGCTCGCTGCGAGATTCTTCACTATTGCCTAACATTGTTCCTCGCTCTCACTTACTTGTATTCCTTCAGCTTGTCCTGCTTGACCTGCAGCTCGAGCGGGATATTCGCCTTGCCCTCCGACCTGCTGCCGGAGAGAGATGCCGTACAGGTAAAGATGCTCGCCGGCGAAGTCCTGAACTGGTTCGGCAGCTTGACCTGGGCATTGCTGGCGGCTTCCGCCTCGATCTCCACCTTTGAAGGCTGAACCGAATCAAGCGTTGAGGTTCCCTTGCCGCTGCTCTTCACCGAGCGGCTCTTGATGCGGAACTTGAAATCCATGCTCTTGATGGTGAAGTAGACATCGCTGTCGTTCATCACCTCAGAGAAGCTCCTCATCGCATCAGCAAAGTCGACAAAGCGCGGGACATCCCCGGCCCCTCGGCCCTCCCACGCCTGCTTCTTCTTTTTCATCGCCGAAAAGGCGTTGCCTCGAAGCTTCTCATCGAAAAAGCTCTCGTAGACATCCTTGTTTCGCTTCGCGAAGGCCTGCCTGCGCTTGGTCTCCTCCTTCCAGTCATGGAAGGACCAGAAGGTGGCCTGCAGGAAGAAGAGGAAGATCAGGAAGGCGACCACCATCAGCGGAATCTTCACGCGCTCGAACTTATGCTCGTAGCGAAAGGCATCCTGGCGGTAATCGACCCCGATGCTGTCCTCCCGAAGGAGCCTCATGCCGAGTCCGATGGCCACGGCTCCATTGAGATGGAAGGAAGGGTCTCCCGCCACCTTGGGATCCATCTCGAAACAATCGTCAAATCGCAGCCGGATCGTCTCGGTTTCGAATTCCTCGGCAAAGAAGGCGACCGCCTCCTCGCGACTGCTCATTCCGCCGGTAATGACGATGCGCTCAACCGAAGACCCAAACGAGACCCCCGCAAGGCTCCGCTGAATTTCAAGTGCGATCCGGGCGAGGTATTCCTCGTAGTTGAACTCCTCCGGCTCCGCCTGGCCGGGGAACATTCCCTGGTAATCAGCGGCCGGGGGCTCGCTGGAGACCTCTTCGGCATCGGGAGATCCATCCGGGGGAAGCTCGGCGCCGCCATCCAGGTCAAGCTCATCCACCGACCCGCTGGGGCTCGTCGCCTGGTCCTCGAAGATATCGAGAGAATCCTCCAGCTCCTTGAGACGGCCATCGACAGCCGATTCCTCCGTCTCGACAGGAACCTCGTCTGCCTGGGCCTCCTTGGCAACCAGGAGCATCCGGGCAGCCGCCGCGACGCCCGTTTCCAGTCGACAGCCACGCATTTTTCTCAGCTCTCCATCCTCAACCAGGACGATCTTGGTTGAGGTCGCCCCCATATCCACCACCAGGGTGGTCATCTCCTGGTCGTATGCCGCCGAAGATTTGTAGGCGTTGAAGAGCGCGCAGGTGTCAAGATCCACCGCGACCGGATCCAGCGAAGCGGTCTTCAAAAGCTTGAGATGCGCTTCGATGGTATCATGATTCAGAGCGGAGACGATCAGGCTGCTGCTGCCCTCGCTCTCCCCGGTTTTGATGTGATCAAGGACGGTATTCTCCAGGTCAAAACCGGTGAAATAGTTCTCGGCCTCGAAGAACACGGTCTTGCTAATCTGTTCATCCTTGGTGAAGGGCACCGAGATCTCTCTCATGATGCAATCCTTGGCATCGACCTCCGTCACGACATCGATATCCCTGAGATTGCGCTCACTCATGATCTTGGCGAGCAGCTCATCGGCAGCCATCGGAGCGATGTACTCATCATCCTCGGAGTATTCCCCCGTATGAACGGGCGGAATCTCTTCATTGAAGAAGTCAATCAAGCGAAACTTCTTCTGATTACCGGAAAAAACAGCCCCGGTTATGGTGGATGACCCGATATCGAGTCCTAGGATGACAGCCATGATTTTTCTTTATCGACTGAGAGTTAAAGAACTCTGCAGTTTCTTCGTTATTTCACTTACCCGGCCCGGCAGGCCTACTGCTTGCCGCTCCCGCGCTTTCCCTTGATAAGGTTCTCAAGCTCAGCGCGTTTCTTGGGATCAACTTTCTGATACTTGGGATTGTTCTTCAAGCCCTGGAGCGTCTTGAGCACCTCGACCTTCTGCTGGGTGGTAGAAACCGGTTTTTTAGGCGCAGAGGACTTCTTGGTCGACGTTGACGACTTCTTCGGATAGACCGGCGTGCCGGAGGCGGAGAACTTTGAACCTGAGCTCGAAGAACCTGAAGTCGTGGACCTCACAGGGCGCTTGGGAAGGGCGGCCTTCTCTCCCAGATTCTTGGGCTCCAGGAAACCAGTGGTTTCCTGCCCGGCCAGGAGTTTCCGGTAATCCTCTTCCCTCTTCTCCAGCGGCCTTGTTCCCTTGGGAAATCTCTTGAAGAACTTCTTCTCTTCCTCAGCTTCCTTTTCCTCACCCTCTTCCTCTTCATCCTTCTTCGGAGCGAGCCTTCGCTCCTCCCTGGTCTCCTCGAGAAAGTAGCTCTCGCTCACCCTGGGAAGAGAGTACTTCCGGTTAGGATTGTCCGTCCAATAGATGATCTTGTCGGCATCAACATAATGGACCTTGAAATCGAGCCCCTTCTCCTCATCCACGAACCAGCGATCTTCAAGAGTCAGCGTGATGGTATTCGCCGAGGAAGCCGAGCGGGCCTTGCTGCTCGAGCTCGAGCGGCGAATGGTACTGCTGGAGCGGCTGCTGGAGCTTCTCCCCCTTGAATAACGGGAAGGAGACGGAAGGGAGGAAGCTTTTTGCTCATCCTTCTTCTCCAGGCGGATCCAGCTCTTGAGCGGAGTCTCTGAAAAGATGATCCCGTGCACGTAATTCCAATTGTCCTTCTGAAGCGGCCCGCCTTCGATCGGCTCGCCATCTTTCGTCTCGGGCTCCTCCTCCTCCTCCTCCTCGGCCGAGTCCGTGGACTCGACAGCAACAACCGGCGGGGCCGGCGGCTTCGGCATGAGCCAGGCCGCGGAGGCCCGGACCTTTGACTCGGAGGATTCCGGCTGCACGAGATCCTTGTCGGTGTACTTGAAATAAGAGGGCTTCTTCAGCTCGACAGAGGCGAACGCGGCTTCCTCATCGGAGCCAGCCGAGAACATCGAGGAAATGCTGGGCAGGCCCATGCCGCCGAGGTAACCGGTCACGATAAACACCGTCACCCCGAGGTTCACGCCCATCAGCAAAATACGAACTGTATTGACATTCAACTTCATGGTTCAGTCCTGCAACTCTTTCCAGAGAACGACTTCCATCAATTTCTCCTGGACATTTCTCTTGATGATCATTATGCCCGATTTTACCAGCGGACTCGTTTGAGTCTTTGCCTTAAGTTCAATAGTGAAATAAGTACCTGCAAAACACATAACATCCCTGTAATCGTTGAGAACCCTCTGCAGCAGAGGGTCATCGTCCGCATCTACGCGATCGACACCCACTTCACTTGTCAGAAGGTCGTCCGCGTCACCAGCCGTACCATCGACCAGCTCGATTTGTTCTAGGTTAGTGAAATAATTGGTCTCGACGTCAGCCATGGGAGTGCTGCCGGTTCCATCAAGCCCCATCTGGTCAACCCCGACCATGGAGTTGAGATCAAGCTCCTCGCCAAACTCCTCTTCCTCCGGCGGAAGCGGCCTCTTGGGCTGGCCAAGATCCTTCAGCATGGCCTGGTCCGCCCTCTCAACCCCCGCAACGGCCTCCTCTTCCTCGAACTCCTGGTACTCAAAGCGGTAATCATTGATCAGCAGGGCCACATTCTCCGCCTCCTCATCATCGCCTTCCCGCAGAGAGGGCAGCAGGGCGTAAAGAACCGGCATCGAGGCGGTATTGATATTGATCTTACCTGAGGAAAAGGTGGTAAAGAGGTCCTGCAGGCCGATCGGCACCTCGGGTTGCTCAATGTATTCGTAACCTTCCTCGTCAAAGGCCTGGGCCGGGCCGGTCATTCCCCGGGTCAGGGAGTTCGCGTTCAGCCCACCGATTCCGGGAAATTCCTGTCCATGAGCCTTGATCAACTCCGGCGGCAGGCCGCCTGGAAAGGCATCCATAAGACCCGAGAGAGCATCCGCCTCCTGCTCCCGGAGGAACTCCTGGTCGCTGTCGTAAATATAGGTCGCGGAGAGATCGCCAAATTCATCTTTCTGCAAAAGGAACCCGGCATCCGTCTCGAGTCCCTCTTCCGGGAGTTCCTCCGGCCTGGGCCCGTAGAAGAGCTCCCGGGTGATCGAGGGGATATTCAGCAATTCGGTCGTGTGATAGATCCTGTTCTGTATATTGTCTTCGTTACGCCTGGCAATAACGTAATCGACGATGTCCCTGGCCAGCCGGTCGGCGGTGTAGGTGTCCCGGTAGAAAAAATTCCGGTCCTCGTTAAGACTCAGGATCACCTCGATGGCCCGGCCAAGCATCAGAATGGTAGCCTCCTCCTGCTGTTCGGTCGGCACGACGAACTCCGTCAATTCAGCCTCGTCTTCAAGGCCAGCGACTCCCTCGAGTTCGTTGACAGCCTCTCCGTCCTCCTCGGAATCATCATTCCGGTTGATAAGTCCGACCCGTGACCGGATCTTGTCGGAGAGCGATTGCTGGCCCTTGGCAGTATCAGCCGAGGTCCCGGCCGCCATCTCCGCGAGCTCCTCGCCAGAGAGCGTTCCCCCCGGCCCCGTGAGAGCATCCTCCTCAGCTGGAAGCGGGGCGTATTCAAACAGCCGGTTCAGATCAAAACGGCGCTCATTGTCGGTAATCGTGACCTTCACCTTGACCTCGCCAACATCATGCTGCTGGGAGTTGAAGATCGCCTCCATGAGGTAGTCAAAATTCTGGGATCCCCCCCCCGCGCCAACATCTCCCTGCGGCCCGGCCTGCAGAGCGACGAATCTGCCTTCATCGCCGCCGCCGCGACCTCCACCGCGAGCTGCGCCTCCAGCCTCTCCTCCTGCGCCGGCGGCCGGCGCGGCAGGATCTTCGGCGCCGCCGGAATAATCCTGGACGATATCCTCCGTCAGCTGCGCCATGACGAGCTGGGCTACGGAATAGAGGGCATCCTGGCCCTGGATGTCGCCATGACGTACATGGGCAATCTTCTCCTCCATCACGGTGTAGAAGCTCAGATGGTAAACCATCATGTACAGCACGATGAATACGACCATCACCACCATCAGGGCGATGCCGTCGCATCGAGAGCGGGGCCGCTCATGACCACCCCGATCACTGCAACCGTATGTAGATTCAGTTCTGGGAAAAACCATAGCTATTGTTCTTCTTCGGCCCGCAATGGCCGCCGAGTGGAAGATTCCTTACGGGTGGTCCGGGAATCATGAACCTGAGGTTATTCGGTACATGCAAGGGGACCATCCATAGCCTTTTAGAGCAAATCAGATGCCGTGACACTCAAGAACTCCACAAGTCCTCCACACTCGCTCCTCATTTCACCATAAACCTATTAGTCAGAAGGGTTAATATTTAAAATCCTGAGAACAAAATGGTCATCTTTTTCCTCGAAAATCTGCCCCGAGCGAACCTGAAAGTGTATGCCGTGTTGCAAAAAAATGCAGTTTCAGCCAGATTAGCTGGTTTCACCCCCCCGGGAAACACCCCGAAGACGACCAGCAGGGATGACAGACCCTAAAAACAATCCTCTCCTTGAAAAACTCAGGGCCTGCGTCCCCGGCATGAACCGACGCTACCTTGCCGATTTTGATATTTCCCGCATCTCCCACCGCTTCACCGATGTCCTGGTGATCGGCAGCGGGATCGCCGGGCTCTCGGCCGCCCTTGCCGCCGCCGGAAACGAGGAGCTTGAGGTCCTCGTTCTCGCCAAGAGCAGCCTGGAAGAATCCGCAACACGCTGGGCCCAGGGTGGAATCGCCGCGGTCATGGTCGCTGAACGAACCGGCGATTCACTCGAAGCGCACATGCGAGACACTATCGATGTGGCCGCGGGGATCGCCGAGGAAGAGAACCTGCGCATCATGACGACGGAGGGAGTCGAGCGGGTCAGAGAATTAGTCGAGCTCGGGACGAATTTCGACAGGAACACCGAGGGCGAACTGCAGCTGACCCGTGAAGGCGCGCATTCCTTTCCCCGAATACTTCACCGTGGGGACACCACCGGCCAGGAAATCGCCCGAGCGCTCGTCGAGGCCGCGCTGAAAAAAAACAATATCCTCTGTCGCCCGGGCACCTTCGCAATCGACCTGCTCGACCGTGAAGGCAGCTGCATCGGAGCCCTCGTAGCGAACGAGACCGGCCAGTTGGAGGCCATCTGGGCACGCCAGACGATCCTCGCCACAGGCGGAATCGGCCGGCTCTACAGGGAAACCACGAACCCTTCCGTCGCCACGGGAGACGGCCTCGCCATGGCCTTCAGGGCCGGAGCCCGGCTGATGGACCTCGAGTTCATACAATTTCACCCGACCACTCTCTACCTCGCCGGGGCCGACAGATTCCTCATCACCGAGGCCATCCGCGGCGAAGGCGGAGTGCTGCGCACCCAGGCCGGCGATGCTTTCATGAAGCGCTTCCATGAGCTGGCCGACCTCGCCCCGCGCGATGTCGTCTCCAGGAGCATCCTCGAAATAATGAAAGAGACCGGAGAGAACAAGGTCTGGCTCGATCTGGGCGCCATCGCCGAGGACCGTATCCGCGAGCGTTTCCCGAGGATCCTGGAGCTCAGCAGAAGCTTCGGTATCGACATCATCCGCGAACCGATCCCGGTAAGGCCCAGCGCCCACTATTCCATCGGCGGTGTCTCTACCGACCCCAACGGCCGCACGAGCGTGCCTGGACTCCTTGCCGCGGGCGAGGTCGCCTGCACAGGCGTCCACGGGGCCAATCGCCTCGGCTCCAACTCCCTGCTCGAGGGTCTCGTCTTCGGCCATCGCAGCGGCCGCGAGGCCGCCCGGGCGGCGGCCGGACTTCCCAGGCCGGAACCTTTTCCGCTCCCGAAACAGGACAAAGACCTTTCCCCTGAAGTCGTTACGAACACGTCCGGGGGCGAGCTCGACCTGGACGACCTCCTCTCCAGCCTCAAGAGCCTGCTCTGGTACAAGGTCGGGGTTGAACGAAACGGACGGGATCTCTCCAGCGCGCTCGAGCAACTGTCAACCTGGACCGCCTACCCGCTGGCGGCGGATTTTCGTGATGTGGAAAGCTGGACCCTGCAGAATATGTTACAAACCTCCTGGCTGGTCACCTACTCCGCCCTCCGTAGGGCGGAATCGCGCGGGGTCCACTACAGGACGGACCATCCCGACCGGGATGATCTGAATTTCAGCCGGCACCTGGCTATATCGAGAGCGGACTTCTGACCTGAGGATTCAAAACCATCGGCACTTCATCCACCTCTAAAAACAAGACGGCCCTGGTCATCAAGGCCCTGCTCAATAACGACAGGGCCTCTGCCGATCCACTGTCGGAAATCATCTCGCTCTCGAAAACCGCTGACATCAAGGTGATTGACAGCCTGGTCCAGAAGCTCAGCCGCCCCAACGCAGCGACCTGGGTCGGAGCGGGAAAGGTTGCCGAGGCCGCCGAGCGCGCGCAGGAACTCGATGTCGACTTCATCATCACCGACAACGACCTGAGCCCTGCGCAGGAACGCAACATTGAGAAGATCACGGAAAAAACCGTGCTCGATCGCAGCCAGCTGATCATGGACATCTTCTCCCAGAGGGCGCAGACCCCCCAGGCCAGGCTCCAGGTCGAGCTGGCCCAGCTGCGGTACAGCCTGCCTCGGCTGAAGCGCATGTGGACTCACCTCTCCCGCTACGAGGGCGGCATCGGCATGCGCGGGCCGGGCGAGAAGCAGCTCGAGACCGACAAGCGTCTCATCGGACGCCGGATCCAGAAGATGGTCCGGGACCTGAAGCACATCGAGCGGCGTAACCAGGTGGCCATCGAAAATCGCTCGGGAGAATTTGTCGTCGCCCTCGCCGGGTATACCAACGCTGGGAAGTCGACCCTGCTGAACACGCTGACAAAATCCGACGAGCTGGTTGAGGACAAGCTCTTCGCCACGCTCGACACCAGGGTCAGGCGCTGGATCCTGAATGAAAACCGGCATGTTCTTCTCACCGACACGGTCGGCTTCATCAAGGACCTCCCCCATCACCTGGTCGCAAGCTTTGAGGCGACCCTTACCGAGACGCGCCGCGCCGACATCATCCTCCACGTCGTCGACGCCAGCTCTCCCCAGGCAGAACAACACATCCGCACCGTGAACACGGTCCTCCAGAACCTCAAATGCGGCGACAAGATGACCTGGATGGTCCTCAATAAATGGGATGCCCTGACCAGCGACGAGATCCCGGAGGCTAACAACCTCGCCAGCATCGGGCCGGACTACGGCTCCCGGGCGGCCGCGCCGTCAAACATCAAGGTCCTCGAGCCCGCGCAAACCTTCCAGGTCTCCGCGGCCAACGGCACGGGACTTGAAGTCCTCTCCGAGGCGGTCCTCGGCCACCTGCAGGCAGGCGACGAGCCGATCAGTCTTGTCGTGCCCCATTCCAGGGGAGATGTTGTCGCCTACCTGCGAGAAAACGCGAGCCTTGAAGAGCTCGACTACCAGGTTGATGGAGTGCATGTAAGCTGCTCCATCTCGCCGGCCAGAGGAGCGCGACTGAAGCATATCTTCCCCGAAGGTTTCACGAACGGAGACGACTGAGGCTTACCCGGCCGTCGAGTCCTCGCCTTCATCGTCGCCCAACGCCGCCTTCAGGGCTTCGGATGGCGCCTGCGGAACGGTCACGACAATCCGAACGAGATGATCGCCGGGATCATCTCCACCACCCCCCAGACCCTTCAGCCTCAGAACGGCGTCAGAGGAGGTGCCCGGCGGCACCGTGAGCTGAACCTCTTCGCGCAAGGTGTTAACGGTCACCTGACCGCCGAGCACAGCCGTCTTCAGCGACACCTTGACCGATGAGCGAATATTCTTTCCCTGCCTGGTGAACTCATGGTGTTGATCGATGGATATGCTGATCAGAAGATCGCCCGCCGGCCCCCCGTTCGCTCCAGGCTGCCCCTTACCGCCAACCCGCAACACCTGGCCTTCAGCCACATTTTCAGGTATCCGAATCTCCAGACGGCTCTCACCCGCGGGACCTGGAATGGCAAGCTCGCGGCTTCCCCCGAGAGCGGCCTCGCGAAGGGTGATCCTGAGAGAATGCCGTACATCCGCCCCGCGCATGGGAGGAGCCTGTCCCGAGCCGAAGCCCCCCGAAGAGAAACCTCCTCCCCCTCCGCTCCCGGAAAGATCTCCAAAGATTCCGGAGAACCGGCCGAAAATGTCCTCCGTCCGAATGTCCTGGAACCCTTCGAATCCCATATTGCGCAGCCCATCGGTTCCATGGCGGTCGTAGGTGCCCTTCTTTTCGGAATCCGAGAGCACCTCGAAAGCCTCAGCCGCCTCCTTGAAGTTCGCCTCCGCCTGCGCGTCGCCCTTGTTCTTATCCGGATGATACTTCAGAGCGAGAGCGCGATACGCCTTCTTGATCTCGCTATCCGAAGCGTCCCGTCCAATTCCCAGTATTTCGTAATAATCTCGATTTTCGCCCATGAG
>DODI01000330.1:0-2597 GCA_003509045.1 Planctomycetota bacterium
GCCCCGGCGGTGATGTTCCGGCTAAGCGGCTCACGTTAAACTTGAACAACCGGGCTCCAGCGAAGATAATCACTTTCGTACGAGACACTGTGATTTCATTCTCGCTCGAGGAGAGCCTTCATGAAACGCCGCCGCTTCCTGCAGACCAGCCTTGGTGTCGCGGGGCTGTCGCTGCCTGATTTTCTCGGCCTGCGAAAGCTCCAGGCAGCCGAGGGGACAGGAGTCGGCAGGGCGAAGTCGTGTATCGTACTCTTCTGCTGGGGCGGAATCAGCCAGCTTGACAGCTGGGACCCGAAGCCTGACGCGCCAAAAGAGATCCGCGGCCAGTTCAAGCCGATCTCAACGGCGACGCCCGGGATCCAGGTCTCCGAGCACATGCCAAAGCTCGCCCGGCACACAGAGAAGCTCGCCATCGTCCGCTCGGCTCATCATGGCAGCCCCGCTCACGGCAGGGCCATGTACTGGAACATGACCGGGCGGCCGCCTCCGCAGCGAGCGCTGGCGGCTAACCTGCCGCCAGCTCCCGATGACTGGCCATCGATGGGCGCGGTGGTCTCCAAGTTCCGCAAGGCTCCCGCGGGCCTGCCGCCGGCGATTCGCCTGCCTTACCCGCTGGTCGACAACGGCACCCTCCAGGCCGGCGAATACGGCGGCTGGCTGGGAATGAAATATGACCCGATCGTCATCTCGACGAAGAACGGAAAACCCTTCGGCGGAGTCTCCCGCGGTCTCGGCGCGGCCAATATCGACCCGACCCTGACAACCGGCGAGGACAGGCTGAAGAAACGCCTGGGTCTCCTGCGCGGACTTGAGGCCGGACTGGCCAGGAGCCAGGGGACCGACCTGTTCGACCATTCCCGCGGCCTGGCTGTTAACATGCTGGAGAATCCCCAGGTACAGGAAGCCTTCAAGCTGGAGAAGGAACCGGAGAAGATCCATCGCGCCTATGGCGAACATATCTGCGGCAAGAGCATGCTGCTGGCGCGAAGGCTCATCGAGGCCGGGGTGCCGCTTGCGACCGTGGTCTGCGCGGCGGGTGACCTGAACGGTTCCAAGGGCGACCACTGGGACACCCACGGAGATGGCTTCAACCGCCTCAAGAACACCATGCTGCCGGTCTTCGACGGCAGCGCCTCGGCTCTCCTGGCCGATCTCCAGGAGCGTGGAATGCTGGACGAAACCCTGGTCGTCTTCCTGACCGAGTTCGGCAGGACGCCAAAGGTCAGCAACAACGGCGGACGGGACCACTACCCAAACTCCTACTCAGTCGCCTTCGCCGGCGGAGGAATCCAGGGCGGACAGGTCTACGGCAAGTCCGACAAGATCTCCTCGAAGCCCATCCACAAGGCCTGCGGACCCGCCGAGCTGCACGCGACGATCTACGAGGCGCTGGGCATCCCCCCGGACACCCACATCCATGACCGTCTCGGCCGCCCCTTCCCCATCGCCGACGGGGAGCCCCTGCCGCTTTTCTCCTGAGGGGATTTCCCCGGCAGGCGGGCCCCTCCCCTCATAGGGCAACACCTTTTCACAGCGCTGCTGTATACTCAGGCTCAGGTTTGACGCTGGAAAAGAATAACCTCGATTGAAATAACAACGCTGGAGGGACCGGAGCTATGCGACGGATTTACTTCATCGGATGTCTCTGCTTCGCCGTCCATGCCGGAGGAGGTTTTCTCGCGGGACAAGACGCCCCCCCGGTCAAGGCGCCCTTCTCCTTCACCCGCCTGGTAGCCCATTGGGATGAATACAGCAGCGAGGGCTACCTCAAGTTTCTCGACGAGGTAAAGCCCGAGGTCGCCCAGGTCGGCTTCTGGGGCGCCCACTTCTGGAGCCTCTCCGCTACCCCGCATGGAAAGGGTTATCCCGCTCACTTCCCGGTCCAGGGCCACAAAGAATGCTCTCAATGGCTTGCGGACCTGAACAGTGCAATTCACAAGCGCGGCATCAAGGCGCTGGGGCACTTCAACGTCATGTTCCTCGTCGGCGACCCCGATTCCGAAAAGGGCCCCAGGGGATTCTTCAAGTTCTACAAGGATCAATGGGATGAAGCCGAACTGGGACCCAAACCGGTAAAAGATCCCACCGACCTGCTCGAGAGAAACCGTGATGGAAGCCTGATCTCGAACAAGGGCTACAGCATCGGCGGCATGAAGGAATACTGGGGCTGCCTGAGAAACCCCCACTGGAGAGCTGTACTCAAGGCGTGGGTCCGCTTCGCCATCCGCAGGGGTGTGGATGGTTTTGTCATCAACTACTACTACCGCCATGACTGCCATTGCTCCCACTGCGTCTCAGGCTTCAAGAGCTACCTCGCCAACCGTTACGAGAAAGAAGACCTCTCGAAGCTCTTCGGCATAGCCGACCTCGGCAAACACACCTTTGAAGAGATCGGCGCCTGGCATTCTCCGAAATCTTCGACCCTTCTGAAACGAGAGGCGCTGCGGTTCTCCCAAATCAGCAACAAGCAGGCCTTCGACGATGTCTTCGTCAAATTCGGCCGCAGCCTGAAACCCGGGCTCATCCTGGCGCAGTGGAACCATATCGGGGATTTCTCCCAGATTGACGGGGACGAGAAGTGCATGCTGCCGGGGGAG
>DODI01000173.1:0-3143 GCA_003509045.1 Planctomycetota bacterium
GCTGGCGGCGTATGCCGGCTACGACAAGGCCCTGGCCCTGAAGGGCTCGATCTACAAACGCTCCGGACGTACGGCCGAAGCGGCGGCGGTTTATTCCGAGCTCCTGTCCTCGAGCCCGGAACACCCGGAGGCTTTATGGAATCTCGGCCTGGCTGAACTGGGCCGCAAACGTCTTGGTCCGGCGGTCGACCTCCTGGAGCGTGCCGCGCGCGTGAGGAGATCAGCCGATGCCTGGGAATTCCTGCGCGGCCTTGCCAGGAGAGAAAAGAGTCTCGAGGGCCGCCGGGTGGAGTTTTCAAGGCAAGCCTTACGGTTTCGATCTTCGCCGGAGAACTATTTTCAATGCGGGGTGTCGCTTATCGAATCAGGGGACCGTAAGGGCTGCCTCGAGGTTCTGCGAGAGGGTATCGGCCGGCATCCGGGAGACTCGCGACTGCGGGTTTTCTTTGCCCAGGCCCAGGAGCCTCCAGGAGGTGGAGGACGATGAGGAGCCGACTTGTTGTCATCCGGGCCTCTGCGGCCGCCGCCCTGGCGCTGGCGGCGGGTCTGTGCTCGTGCAACCGGCCGGGGGGAGAGCCTGGCCCCCTGGCGGCATCAACCGCAGTGCCTTCCTTCGAGGATATGACTCCATCTTCCGGCATCGACTTCGAGCGGGATAACGGACACGACACAAAGAGCTGGCGGGTAGTGGAGACTGTCAATGGAGGCCTGGCGCTGCTGGATTTTGATTCCGATGGCCGCCTCGATATCTACTTCACAAATGGCAGGCCTCCCGGGTCGGCGACGGCAGCCGGGAACCGGCTGTACAGGAATGCCGGGGACTGGAAATTCGAAGATGTTTCGGCAGCCTCCGGCACCGCCGATGATTCCCTTGGACTGGGTTGCGCGGCGGCCGACATCGACGGTGACGGGCTGGTGGATCTTTACGTAACGAACCTCGGGCCAAACAGGCTCTACCGCAACCTCGGCGGCGGACGTTTCACCGACATCGCCGCCAAGGCGGGAGTCGCTGGGGACTCTATGGACGCCGGGGCGGTTTTCTTCGATATGGACCGTGATGGAGACCTTGATCTCTACGTCGCCAGCTACATGGACGACACCAAGGTTGAACATACGCCCCTGGTGTATCGCGGAGTTCCCGGCTACTGGCCGCCAACAAGCTATGAGGCCGCCTCTGACCAACTCTATGAAAATCTCGGAAATGGCTCCTTTGTCGATGTCTCCGAGACTTCAGGAATCCGGGCAGTCCTCCCTGGTCGGGGGCTGGGAGTGTTGTCCGCGGACTTCAACGGCGATGGAAATGCCGACCTCTATGTAGCCAATGACATGTCGGAAAATTTCATGTTTATCGGCGATGGGAAAGGAAGCTTTGAGGAGCAGGGACTCTTCAACGGTTCGGCTCTGGGGCAGGATGGAAGCCCCCTGGGAAGCATGGGCCTCGACTCAGGCGACTTCGATGGAGATGGACACTCCGATCTCTTCGTGACCAACTACTACTCCCAACCCAACAACCTCTACAGGTCAAGGGGCGGCGCTGACTACGAGGACTCCGCCGATGTAACCGCTGCCGATGCCGGCAGCCTGCCCGAGGTCTCCTGGGGAGTAGGGTTTTTTGACTTCAACCTCGATGGGTGGCTGGACATCTACGTAGCCAATGGACACCTGAACCCCTTTGCCAGCGACATCGTTGACACGGCCAGCTATGCCCAGGGCAACAGGCTCTACCGAAATCGCGGCGACGGTGGTTTTGAAGACCGCACCACCGCAGGCGGAAAGGCTCTGGAAGTTCGCCAGGTGAGCCGCGGGGCGGCCTTCGGAGATCTGGACAATGACGGGGATGTCGACATCGTAGTCTGTAATTCCCGCGGGCTACCGCAGCTCCTTCGCAACGCGGGCGTCTCCATGGGACATTGGGCGCAGGTGAAGCTGGTCGGCAAAGGTCTGAATACCGGCGCAATAGGCGCCCGCGTGAGTGTTTCCGCTGGCGGCACAGAGCAGCAGAGAACCCGCCGCAGCGCCGCCAGTTACCTGTCTGTCAACGATCCCCGCCTTCACTTCGGCCTTGGCCGCGCCGCGAACATCGAGCGCCTCACGGTCAGCTGGCCCGGGGGAGAGAGACAGGTACACGAGGGCCTGCCGGCCGATCGGCTGCTGGTTGTTCGCGAGGGCGAGACCGAGATTGAGATCATCGATCCGGGTCCCCAATAATGCAGGGCGCTCGATTTCCTGAATGAACCGACGCCCTAGCCCAAGGCCGCTATTGGCAGACAGCCGCGGTAACTCCGCAGCCGATTCCGTCCTCGGTTGGATCTATGCCGCACTCGGCGAACGAATAACCGGGACTCTCAGGAGCCGGTGGAGCCGGGGGCGCGCCGCCGGCAAAGAGCCAGCTGAAGATGATGATGGAATCGGTAATCTCGATTCCTCCGGTATCGTTCGTGTCCGCGGCATCGGCGCAGACCGGGGGAGGGCCGCCGCTGAAAAGAAAGAGCAGCGGTATGACGCCATCGGTAAGGTTCACGCTGCCATCGGAGTTGGAATCCCCTCGCACAAAGCGCTCCCCCGCAGGAGCCTTGCAGGCAGCCTCATCTGAACAGTCATCATCATCACAGTCGGCGTTCCCATCTCCATCGTCATCGATTCCGTTATCGCAGATCTCGATGGCCGGCTGGCAATTGGCAACCTCAGCGCAGTCGGTATCTTCGCAATCGGCAAGACCATCTCCGTCATCATCTTCGCCGTTGTCGCAGATCTCATCTTCAGGCTCGCCTACGCACGGGTCCGGCCCGAGATCTGGCATCAGGGTTTCCGACACTCCCCCGGCATCATTCCCTATGACCTCCCCGTTGATGTCGTTGAAATCATCGTTAACCGATGTGTAGACCACCGTTTGCGGGATCGCTCCATCTGAGTTGTGATCGCTGTTGGCGAAACCGACGAAGACGAACTCAGGCATCGTAGGTCTGTTTTCCATCGCCCCCGCAACCCAGGAAGCATCATCGTAAGGATCGTCGGGAAGCTCAGCGGCCCACCAGGACTGGAAAACGTCACCCCGCCTGGTCAGCCGGATCGCAGCCGGGCGCGGTCCCGCGCCGTCCATGAGGATCTCGTACATGCCGCCACCGGCGACGCCGTGCTCACGG
>DODI01000173.1:3468-3915 GCA_003509045.1 Planctomycetota bacterium
ACGGCGACCGGCCTGGCGGGACACATCGTCGTTGGCGGGCCCGTGGATCTGGGTCATGACGAATTCGGAATCGCGGGTCAATTCACGGCGAGCCATGAGACCTATTTTCCCCCAGCGGCCGGCGCCGGTTTCGTGGAAATAGTCGAGGATTCCTACCGCGACATCAAAGTCCCCGCCGAGTTCAGTATAGTCGAAGTTGAAATCGTCTCCGCCTGTCCAGATATCTCCGCCCGTGGAGCTGGTATTGATAACCTCACCACGCTCGAAACAGGGTTCACCGACCGGGCCCCCGCCGCCCGGATCGCCGCCGCCTGGATCACCGCCGCCGGCAGGTTCCCCATCTACCAGGGTGACCGACCCGCCGCCCAGATCATTACCCACGACCGCGCCATTGACCTCGTTGAAATCATCGTTGAAGGAGTTGTAGACCACCGTCTGGGCTATGGC
>DODI01000600.1:0-2798 GCA_003509045.1 Planctomycetota bacterium
GGGGAATAAAGACTTATGACAACATAAGTCTCTTTTTCCGAATGGTATGGCAATTGCACTTACAGGGGTAGAGACCCAAAACCCAACACCCTACGTTTCTCCTTAACAGGAGCCCGCCAACAAAAGGACCGTGCGGTGGGGACTTACCCAAGTCCTCTCCTCGCGGTCCTCCTCACATCCGGGGGGAATCGGGGATCCGATGGACTCAAGCCGCGTTGGACAGGTTTGCGCCGGTGAATGCAAGCCCGGAGACCGCGACCTGGATGGTGAAATTATCCGTTCCGTGGGGTGACAGTCCCTCCACCAGTGTCGCTCCCGCTGCGATTGCGGCGGCCGGAAGCAGGCTGCCGGTGAGGGAAAGCGGCGATAGTGGATTGAGGGTGGTGCATTGGATGAGAACCGCGACCAGGAAGGAGGCGGCGAATACCGCCAGGCTCCCTTCGAATGAGCGGTGGGAAGCCTTGCAGCCGGGAAGATTCAGGCTGCGGTAGCGATGTCGGCCAAGACGGATTCCTATCGGCTCGGCGATGGCGTCTGCGATTCCACAGATGGCGAATCCGAAGAGCGCGTACTCACCAAACAGCGAGAGCGAGCAGATGCCGCCGGCCGCAGTGGCCAGGAAGGGGATGAGGATATGAAGAGATCTTCGCGGGTGATCGGATTCCCGGGCCATGGCTTCGTAGAGAGGGTTGCCGTCGCCGCTCAACAGGCAATAGCCGATATAGATTGCCGCGAGACACCCTAACAGATTGACGCCCGCCGGCCCGTAGCTGGCGTGTACATAAGTGGCGAGAAAGAAGATTGAGAAATGGAAGAGCTTGCGGGTGTCTCCCGTTCTCATGCCTCGGCGCAGCTTGAGCCAGCCGGCGATCCCTCCGAATCCCAGGACCCACATCGCCAGGACGGGTACCAGGGAGACGATGACGTCAAGGTCAGGGAGCTCGGGTTTCCAGAGTTCAATGCTGATCGCGGAAGCTCCCATGTGAAGACAGGCCTGCCTGATCGGCCACTCAGTCTCGCTGATCCTTGCGCCGCAGCTTTGCGTTCAGGACACGTTTTCTGAGCCGGTAGTTTTTCGGGGTGATCTCAAGGAACTCATCTTCTTCGATGTACTCGAGAGCCTCCTCTATCGACATCACCCGCGGGGGACTCAGGAGGATGTTCTTGTCACTGCCGGATGCGCGGACATTGGTCAGCTTTTTTTCGCGACACAGGTTGACCGTGATGTCGTCCTCTTTGCAATGCTCACCAACGATCATTCCTTCGTAGACCGGCTCGCCTGGAGCGACAAACATGGGGCCGCGGTCTTTCAGGTTGAACAGCGCGTAGCCTACGGCTTTGCCTCTTTCGCTGGAGACCATGACGCCAGCGGCGCGACCCGGTATCGAGCCCTTGTGGGGCTCGTATCCATCGAAATTGTGGCAGACAATAGCCTCTCCCGCGGTGAGGCTCATCAGGCGCGAGCTGACCCCGATCAGGCCCCGCGCGGGAACCTTGAACTGCATGAGAATCCGCTCGCCCTGTGGCTCATAACGTATCATTTCACCCCTGCGCGCTCCAACCAGCTCGATCACCTTGCCAGTGCTTTCTTCGGGGGTCTGCACGTGGAGGAGCTCTATCGGTTCCTTTTTCTTTCCATCTTCTTCGATGAAGATGGGGCGCGGCTTGCCAACCTGGAATTCATAGTCCTCCCGTCTCATGTTTTCAATGAGGATTCCGAGATGGAGAGTTCCTCTGCCGGAGACCTCGAAGGAGCCGGCCAGGGGAAGATTTTCGACACGAAGGGCGACATTTGACTCGAGCTCCTTGTAGAGCCGATCGCGAAGCTGCCGCGAGGTCACGAATTTCCCTTCCGTTCCGGCGAAGGGACTGTCATTGACCTGGAAGACCATCGAGATGGTCGGCAGGTCGATCTCGATGAGCGGGAGCGGGTCGGGGCGCTCCGGGTCGGTGATGGTGTCCCCGATCTCGACGTTGCCGATACCTGTTACCGCGCAGATGTCGCCGGCGGTGACTTTGTTGATCGGTGCCCGACCAAGCTTGTCGAAGATGAAGAGCTCGGTTACTCCCTCTTCTCTGTTCTCTTCCCGTCCGCAGACCATGATCCTGTCCCCGGTTTCGATGGAGCCCTTGGTGACCCGTCCGATTCCAATGCGCCCGACATAGTCGTTGTAGTCGATGGTGGTGATCTGGAGCTGTAGAGGAGATTCCTGCTCGACGTTTGGAGGAGGGATCTGGTCGATCATCATATCGAGCAGCGGGGTTACGTTATCATTTCCATCTTCCGGGCTGAGCCGAGCGTAGCCGCCTGTTGCCGAGGCGTAGACGATCGGGAAATCCAGGACGTCCTCGCCGCCGAAATCCTCGACGGTGTCGAGCTCGAGCTCTTCAGCCAACTCAAGGAAGAGCTCGCCAATCTCGTCGACAACCTCGCTGAGTCGGCTGTCGGGCCGGTCGATCTTGTTGATGACCACCAGCGGGCGCAGCCGATGGCCAAAGGCCTTCTTGAGGACGAAACGGGTCTGGGGCATGGGGCCCTCCGCGGCATCCACCAAGAGCAGGACCCCGTCAGCCATCTGCAGGACTCGTTCCACTTCGCCGCCGAAGTCGGCGTGACCCGGAGTGTCGATCAGGTTGATCTTGACGCCCCTGTAGGGCAGGGAGATGTTCTTGGCAAGGATGGTGATTCCGCGCTCCCGCTCAAGATCGTTGGAGTCGAGGATGCACTCACCCAGATCCTGGTGACTGGGGAGCGAGTCTGTTTCCTTGAGCAGCTTGTCGACCAGGGTTGTCTTGCC
>DODI01000385.1:0-10267 GCA_003509045.1 Planctomycetota bacterium
GCGGCAGGCGCAGGCGCTGCGGCAGGCGCAGGCGCTGCGGCAAGCTCAGGCGCTGCGACCGGGGCTTCTTCCTCAGCGTCTTTCTGAATCCTTTTCTTCATCAGGCGCCCAACCTTGAACTTAACGGTCGTCTTTGCAGGTACCTCGACCCGCTCGCCCGTCCTGGGATTGCGCGCAACTCGCTTGGCTTTTTCCTTCGGCTCGAAAACACCGAAATCCCTGAATTCCAGGCGATTGCCTCTAGCCAACTCGATGATGATCTCATCGAGAAAACCTTGAATCACTTCCTTGGCGCTAATCTGCTGAATTCCAGTCTTTTCAGCGATCCGCTGTACCAGTTCACGCTTTGTAACTGTCTGCATTAAAGCCTCCTAGAGTCCGCCAGCACCCTGGAGTGGATTAAAAGTCGCCCAAACAACCTTCCTACTCCATGCTTCTCAGAAGCAAAACACAGGCGCTTCAACCGTCAACAACTCGAACAACCGTAAGCAAAGTCAACAGGAAGTGCCGTATTGTCTTATCTGGGTAATAGTTAAGATAAAAAGAAGGATATATCAAATCCTTGCATGCTGACAAGCCTGAAATCCTGATTTCCAGTCGTAAACATCCACCTGCAAAGGGTTTCCTTTAACCAGACCTGAATCGTCTTTCAGAGCAGACCTCAAGTAGTTGGAGCCGAAAGACGATAGATTAGTTAAGGAAAAAGGGTTTAGGCAGTTAAAACGGATTGTGGCAGGCCGTCACTCGGGGAAAACCGGAGCTGATGAGGCACTGATCCACGGCCATCTTTCTGCCTGGGCAGTTCATTTAGAACAGAGTACTCAGCGGAAATATGAAGGAGGAGCATCTATGCTCGAATCACTTTCTACAGAACAACTTGAGTTCATCAAGGCGATTGAAAATTACAAGAATGAGAAGAAGAAGCTCTTCCTCTCGTGGTCCGAGGTTCTCGATATTCTCAAGAATCTCGGCTACCAGAAGGTCGCCGCCAGGAGAAGCGCCTCCAACGAGGCTTCCAGTGCGCCTGAAAAGCCTGTGACTGCCAGGCCCGACCGCCTCGCCCGCAGTATAGAAGCCTGCAAAACCGGCATGATCGCCCGCACGTCAAATTAGTATTCAGTCTTCAGAGAACCGGGCAAGGGAACATCCTTCCTTCCTTGCCCGGTTTTCTCATTTCCCGGGTTTCTCGACCCTGGCCCACCACTCCTTCTCGAGATCCTCGGTAGAACGCCCGTAGATTCGCTCGAAGGCCTCTGCTGCTGAATGCTCCTCAGCTATCGCCCGCAACAGGAGCCTCAAACGAAAAGGCCTGTACTTCTCGGCCAGGAACTCCACGAAGCCCAGTCCCTGGAGATAGACCCATCGGGCCAGTTCGACATCGTCGATGTTTCCAAGACGCGCCGGCATTTTTTTGAGCGGTATCCTGGCCTCCCTGGATTCCTTGAGGCGGCCATACACCGCATCCCTTTTATAAGATGCCTCGAAATACTGGGCGATTCCTTCATTCAGCCACATAGGACACTCGGCTGAAAGTTTGAGAACAAGCAGGTGGGCATATTCGTGCCGCACCACCTCAAGCAGCTTCCTGAAGGCTGGATCCTTCTCATCCTCCACGGTCGGCACAGGCAGCTTGATTTGCCCATCGTAAAACCCTCCCACCCAGTGCTGAGAACCTGTCGCCTCGTAAAAGCGGCCCTGGGAATAAAGCACCACAGGAACCTTACCGCTCGGCCAGACACCGAGAGCCTTGCCAAGCTCGGTATAGACCCTCTCCAATTCGACCTGTAGTCGGGTAGCCAGCTTCCCGGGTATTTTCGGATCTACCCGAAGCTTGAAATGCTTGAGTCCAACGGATGGAAAGGTACTCACGACACCCAGCTCTGACTTCAACCGTCTGACAAGAAACGCCGATTCATCATCTGCAGGGTCCAGCCGCAACGACAAGGAAAGGCGGTCAATGGCCTCCTTCGTCAATCCTCTCCTGTAATCCAGCAACCCCAGGAGCTTGTGAGTAGGCGCGTAATCTCTCCGGGAGCCCAGCGAAGACAGGAGATAGGTTCGAGCCTCACCATCCTCCCGCCGCGTAAAGAAGAGGTAGCCGAGACCAAAGTTCGCGTAGTAGTCCTCGCTGACCCCAATGGCCCTACGAAAGGTTTCCTCCGCCATTTTCCCCTCGGATTCACTGAGGTATTCAAACCCGAGACCGGCGAGCGCATGCGCCAGGTCGCCCTTGACGGGTCCCCTGGCCTCCTCGGGCGCGCCTGCGAGAGCTTTCTCAAAAGCCTCGATGGCCTGGAAATAACGACCGGCGCTGTAATGCCGAGTTCCCTCCTGGCGCAGCTGTTCATGGTCCGCCGCAAAGCCTCTCTCCCCGGAAGAGAGGCATACGATGCAGCCTGCGATAACGGCGGCCTGCAAAAACGACAACCTGCCCCGATCCGCAAGGATAACCATTAGAAGACTCATACCGACCAGTTAAATCAGCCTGAAAGGGGTTGTCAACTCAGCAATGCCGCCTCTGCCCTCTTCCCTATCTGGCTCAGAACAGATAAAAAGTAGACATGCCCCGATGGCTGCCTGACTTCCGCAAGCTCCAGGACACTGATGGTTGAGAAAAAAAACCGGAAAACAAAAAAGCTGACGGTGGATAAAAGTATCGAGGGCCGCCGTATCGACTGGATCAGCAGGCTCCTGGGGCCGCCCCCTGCCGGTGAACTCTCACTCGGAATCGGTGACGATGCCGCCGTGTGGAAGCCCCGGCGGGGCTACCGCGCGGTCCTGACGGTAGACAGCCAGAGCGAAGGTACCCACTTCCTGCCGGGCTGGCTCAGCCCGGAGGAAATCGGCAGACGGGCCGTAAGCTCCAGCATCAGCGACCTGGCGGCGATGAATGCGCGCCCAGCCCTTGTCCTCGTCTCACTTCTGCTGGAATCCGAGCGGACTGAAAGCTACTTCAGGAAGCTCTATCGTGGAATCGCAGCGGCCTGCGAAGACTACGGCGCTCTCATTGCAGGCGGCAACATCAGCCGCGGCCCCCTCTCCATCACGGTCACCTGCATCGGAGAGGCCCGCGAATCGGACATTACCAGCAGAGATGGCCTGCGCAATGGCGACGAGCTCTGGGTCACAGGAACTCCAGGCCTTGCCAACCTTGGTCTCCTCCATCTCAGGGACCGGATCTTCGGCGGCTCATCGTCCCCGGAAATCCGCCAGGCGGTCGCGGCCTTCAAAAAACCCCGAGCACGGATTGTCGAAGCCGCCGCCCTCGGACGAGGCTGGCTCCCCCATGCGGCGATTGACCTCAGCGATGGTCTCTACAAAGATCTTCTGCACCTGCTGAATTCGAGTTCAAACCAGGGCGGACCGGAAGTCGGAATCGTATTGGATAAGCAGGCAATCGAGACCCTGCAACCCCTGGGCAAGCTATGCTCGAAGGTAAATCGATCGCCCTGCCAGGCAGCTCTTGAGGGAGGAGAAGATTATGAACTCCTCCTGGCCATCCCCCCCGGAAGGGCCACCACTGCCCGCAGGAGGGCTTTCGACAGGAAATTCGACCTACCCATGACACGTATCGGAACCGTCACCTCAGATCAGCCCGGTTTGTGGCTGAAAACCGATTCATCTGGTAGTCTTAAACAGTTGACCGGAAACGGCTTTGAACACTTCTGAACCGACTGAAAAGGCCGTTTTAAGCAGAGTTTATTGCGTTTTCTCGCCTGGCCTGTTGCCCTCGCGAAGTTTTTTGCCCTTTAACGGCTGAAAAACTGCATGGGGTCTGGCTTGCCGATAACGACCGGTATGTTCCGATTCGGCCGTAATTGGCTTATTCAGGTGGGATTTGGTAGGGAAAGACTCTGCTGAATACCGATGAACAACTTACTGGAGACCCGCAGGCGACTTGACATTATGGGAAGATCGCCACAGAATAGGTCCTTAGTATTGTTTTAAGAATAACCGTACGTAATGAAGCAAGTTTGGCGCAAAAAAACCAGGGAGGGTGTCCCTGGAGCGCTGGGAAGATCTCTGACTGATCTCTCGGAATCGGCTAGGCCAAACGAGTTTGACTGGTCTAAAAAAGGCTTAGTCCTGATATAAGGAATTCTGCGGTCCTAAGGACTGCAGTCCACAGTTGATATGCTTAAGAAATTACTCCTCTGTATTGGCATGCTCAGTATCCTGGCAACCTCGGGTTGCATGACTACCGAGCCTACGATCTATAGTTGGCCGCATCACAAGCGTCGTATCCGTACGATCCTTGACGACCTGCATGAGTTCCATGTGGACTTCGACAGGGTTCTCTTCGACATGGAAGAATACCCCCGCGAGCTCGACTACTAATCGTCCTGCCCTCTCAGGGTAATAAAAGAAAACGAGGAAAAGGCGGGAGCCCGGTTTTCCGGGTTCCCGTTCTTTTTTTTTGCCAACCCGTCCAGAGCAGTGGATGCCTCAAGTCAGCCTGGCAAGAATAGTCTCAGCTACGCTGGCTGGCTCCAGCTCTCCCCCAACAGGCAGCCACTCGACATCCATCTTCCGGAACCAGGTCAACTGACGCTTGATGAAGTTCCGGGTGTTCTTCTGGATCGTCTCGATGATGGCCCCGCGACTGTCTCCAGCCTCAAGACCCTCCCTTATCTCCCGCAAACCGATGCACTGCGAGGCGCTGCGCCCCGGAGGAGGCTGACGACTCAGCAGCCCCTCACACTCCGCAAAGAGTCCCTGCTCAACCATCGCCAGAACCCTCTCATTCGCCCTGGCATAGAGAGCCTCTCGCTCCCACCCGAGACCGAAGAGAACTGTATCCTCACGAGGCTGGGTCGAGCCCTTCCATTCCCAGGAATCACCAAGGGGCTGCCCCGAGCTCTCAAAAAACTCGAGGGCCCTGATAATCCGGCGCTCATTGCTTGGCAAGAGCTTCGCCGCAGCTACAGGATCGACCTCCTGCAGACGTGCATAGAGGCTCGCAGACCCGCTCTCCCGAGCCTCCGCCGTCAACCGATCCCTTAGCTCCCAATTCGCCCCAGGGCCCTGGACAAGTCCATCGAGAAACCCCTTAAGGTACAGGCCGGTCCCCCCGGAAATCACCAGCGGCCGCCCAGCGGCCGTCTCCGACTCGAGCAATCCTTCAAGCAGAGGCAGATACCTGCCGACACTGAAGGAATCCTCCGGCTCGATCAGATCGATCAGGTGATATTGGCACCGGTCCCGGCGCTCCTGCGGGGGCTTGGCGCTCACGATGTCCATCTCGCGATAGATCTTCATCGAATCCATGCAGGCAATCGACGCCTCCATGCGCTTCGCCAGTTCGAAAGCAACGCTCCCCTTGCCGCTAGCTGTAGGACCCGTCAGGATAATCTGAACCATGGCGATAGGAATGAAACTCCCCCGACCTAGCTGGCGTCAAACGATTCACCAGGCGCTACGGAGCTGAAATCGATTTCGAGCTCGGTCAATTCAACCGAAGTCCGGATGACATGATCAAGGACATCGACCTGCTCCTGCTCGCACCGTGGCTGAACGACAAAGAACTGGCGCAGCTCCTCGCTGAGCTTCCCGAGGGATTCAAGCGCGCCGACGACTCTCGTGCTATCCATCATCTTGAAGGGCTCATCAAGAAACATGAACTGCTGCTGCCGGGCGCGAGAGGTCACGTGCGCCTGGGACAGGGACAGCCTCAGGCCGAGCATCAGGGCCTCGTTGGTGCCGCCGCTGAGCTCAATAGCGGAAATAAAATCGCTGCGCTCATCGGCGAAGACCTGGATGTTGAGCTCGGGGTCCAGCTTGACATCCCGATACCTGCCCTCGGTCAGCCTTGGAAGAATGCGTTTGAGATAGCTGCTCAAGGTTGGACCGACCTTCTCACAGGTCGTCGCGCTGCAGAGCTGCAGAAGCTCACACGCGGTGCGCCTGTCATCTATATCCCGCCGGATCTTTAACGCGGCGCTCTCGAACTCGGCGACCTTCTCCTCGAGAGTCTCCTTCTTCGCCAGTTGTCCCTCAGCCTCGCGCAGCTCATTACCGAGCCGGTCCCTGGAGCTCTGGGCTTTCTTCAGCTTCGCCTCGCTGTCCTTGAGTTTATTAGCGTAGCCCTGGCCCAGATTCCGGATGCGTTTATGACAGGATTTCTCGTTTTCCATCTGCTTGCGAATCAGGTCGGTATAGTCACCAAAGTCCTGATCCGTATCCATACCCAGGAGGGCTGAATACCTGCCGCGGAACTCCTCCAGGCGTTTTTCCGCCGCGCCGGAGGCAACCTCGGAGCCGGCCTCGACATAATCGCGCGGCGAGCCCGAATCCTTGAGCTCTTCCAGTCTGAGACAGTCCCTGATACGCGACTTGGTCTCCTGGATCTGTTTTTTCAGAATGGAAATATTTTTAGCTATGGCCGCCCGGCGAGATTCAAATCCCCGGTAGCCAACATATTTCACCAGGGCCACGACGAAACCAAGCAGTCCCACCACTCCACAGGCCAGGCTCAGATAGGCTGGCTTGATTCCCTCAACCAGTCCGATCTTGGCTGGCAGCCCTGGACTCAAGGCAAAGGCCGCCGCGAGTCCGGCAAAAATTACGAAGAGAGCGCCGCCGCCAAAAAACCATTTGAAACGCCCCTTGAGAGTAGCCGCAAGGCCCGCGCGCTCCAGCTCCTGCTCGTTAAGTCTCGCCTTCAGGGAGCCCTCGTCTCCTCCGTAGAGATCCGACTCCAACGTCTCTCTCGCCTCAATAAACGTTCGCCTCAGATCCCTGTAGGCCTCCAGGAATTCATTCGTCCGCTCGAGAGCTCCGGTGATCCTGCCAGCCTCCTCCGCCAACCCGGCATCATCCAGCTCTCCTTCGGCGCAGCGCGACTGCAGCGCCCTGTAATCAGCCAGGAGGGAGGAGATGCCCTCCTCCAACTGGGCGCCCCGCGCCGCTGCCAACTGGGCGAAGCGCTGGCCCGAGCTGTCCCCTGAACCCAGCAGGCCGCTGTAGGCATCCCTGGTCCGCGAATGAAGTTCGGCCGTTTCCTTTACCCTGTCGTATTCACAGATCGTTCGATCCTCCTCTTCGCGAAGATCTGGAATTTTTTCGACAGTCCGGGAGAAATGTTCAATCTGCTTCAGGTTGCGGCCAATATCCTTCTGGTAGTGACCGAACTCCCGCTCGAGCTGTTCTATCTCGGTCTTGATCCTCTTGGTGGCGCTGTCCATCTGGCGAACGCCGGTCATCCTCTCGAGAAATTCGCGCTGCGAATCATCAACCAGCCGGCTGCCGTACTGGTCGTGATAAAACGCGTGCTGGAATTCGAAAAAATCAAAACCTACCTGGCCCTGGATAAAGGCTGTCACCTCGAGGTTCCCCCGGGCGACCTCCTCCTTCCCGGGCAGCTCCAGAATTTTCGCGTAGTTGGTTCCGAACCGGTCGATCTCCCTGTAAATACGCAGCTCCCGCCGCCCCTGCGCGCGATCGCGAAGAATAAAATCGATCTCGACGCGCATGAATTCGCTGCCCCAATGGATCAGGCTCTCGAGAGGGCGCTCTTTCGACATCTTTGTACGCCCGAAGAACGCGAAGAGGATCGCCTCGCCTATCGTGCTCTTGCCGGATTCGTTGGGGCCGATGATTCCTATGACGCCGCTATCCGGGAGACTCGAAAGGTTCAGCCGGGAAAACTTCATGAAATTCTCGGCATTGATGGATCGAATGATCATCCGTCCAGTCCCTCGCCTCCCTCATCCTGCCGGGCATCATCCTGCCCTCCAGGATCCCCGCCGTGCACCAAGGCGTCAGAGAGTCGCTCCCTGGCGATCTCAAAGCCTCTCGACAGGCGGTCGATCTGCTCCCGGCTACCCGAGCTTTTCAAGCCGCGAGCGCGATTCTGATAGACTCTCTCCAGCTCCTCGACCGGCCCGCGCATGGAGATCCCGCTGAAAAGCTGTCGAGCTAAAGCGGCCGCTTCCTGCCCCGCAGGCTGCGTCGGCTCTTCAAGCCCATCAGGAGTAAAATCAGACGGATTATCTGGCATCGAAATCCTTATCTACCTCTTTGTACTATCGACCGGATGCCACAGAACGTAAACCCCTATCGCAACTATCCCTATAGAAAAAAATTCCGGTCTCAAACGATTCTGTTGGAAGGAAGAATCTACCTCCACAATATTTTCTGTCCTGGCTCCGGCAAGCCCACAATCCATGCGATTCAGCGGGCAGAAGGCTCCAAACCAGCCTGGGAACCGAAGCTCACTAATTATCGGCCCTGCAGCGGAGACCGGCCAGCCGTCTCTCCCAGGAGCCATCCGCTGAACTGAACCTCAGCAAACGAGCATTGCCTGGCCCCTCTTCACCCTCATCCGACCTGGCGAAAGACAGCTCCAGGAGCAAGCTGTCAGCAGGCAGAAGAGACTGAACCCTGTCCGCCCATTCGACAACCAGGACGGCCTCAGTGGAGAGGGCCTCCTGGAAGCCGAGGTCTTCCAGCTCATACGGGCTATCCAGGCGATAGGCATCGTAATGGCGCACCGGAATTCGTCCCTGGTAGACCTGTTCCAGAACATAGGTCGGACTGTTGACCCGCATGTATTCTTCGCAACCCGTCCCGCAGACCAGCCCTCGGGTAAAGGTCGTTTTGCCTGCGCCCAGATCACCAACCAGGGCGAGCACTTCGCCGCCTGCGAGCTCCCCGCCAAGCTGGCGGGCAACCTCGAAGGTTTCCTTCGCACTCCGGGTCAACCTCTCAACAGATTGCATCTGACGGGTTCCAGTCTCCACATCCGCTCTGCCAGGCGACAGGCGGGGGAAAAACAGCTTCAGCTGCTGACAGTCGGCCGGGCAGTCGGCTCCCAATCAACTCTGGGACAATCGCCCCACAGCAGCTCCAGGTCATAATACTTCCTGCTCTCCTCCAGAAACAAATGCACCACGACCCTGTCGAGATCAAGAAGAACCCAGCGTCCATCCCTCCCATGATGCCCCTCTTTGTGGAAATTCGAGTTCTTTTCATCGACGATTCCCGATACTCGAAGCTCCTTCTTGAGATCCACCGCCGCGGTAAGCAAATGACGCGAAGTCAGCCCCGTGGCGATCACGAAATAGTCTGTGATCTGAATCGTCCCGCCGACCTCGAATATCTCGATGTCCGAGAGCTTGTTCTCATCAAGAATCTGGGCGCAGCGCCTGACAAGGCTCAGAGAATCTGCCCTATTATCGATCAATACCGCCTCCAGCGAGATAAGGTGTTAGTAATTGAGTATAATACTGGAACGATGCCTGTCCTACGCGTAAGAAAAGGAAAGAATGAGGGAGAAGCCTATACCGTCTTTTCCCGCAAGGATCCTACTGTCCTTGGAAGAGGCGAGGATACCGAAGTCTGTCTCGATGACAGCCGATGCTCTCGCAAACATGCCCACATCATGCCGGCCGCCGGCAACTGGCTGATCCAGGACCTTGGCTCTTCCAATGGGACCCTGCTCAACGGAGAGAAGGTTGACCAAGGCCGTCTGCAAGATCAGGCAACTATCCAGATAGGTAACTCCCTGCTGGTCTTTGAGGAAAAGGAGAACCTGCCGCCGCCGCGTCGGGAAATCTACGGCGCGCGCCTTCTTGAAACAGAGCGCGAGGAGGGCGGCGTCTTCGTATACCACGCCTACCAGGCGGCGCTTGACCGGGCCGTGAGGGTAGACCTCTTTGCCGGGGGCCAGGCCCCGACAGGCGAGCTCCTCGATCGGATCCAGGATACCGTAAAATCGGCCGCGAGCCTGAAGCATGACCATATCAATGCGATCGTCGCCTCGGAATTTTCCGACACCAACAAGAGCTACCTGGTCCTGAAATCACACGGTGAACCCTCGCTCGAAAAGGAGCTTGCAGGGATCCTGGCCGAGCCCCTGGCTGCGAGACTCGACCTCGTCCGCCAGCTGCTGCTGATCACCCTGGCCAAGCAAGAAATACCCGAAATCTGCTTTCCAATGAACCTCACCCAGCTCCATGCCCAGGCAGGAACCGGAGCTGGCAGGATCCTCTCAGCCGCCGCCTTAGAGCTGCCGACCCTCCTGGGATTCCTCGACGGGTCCCTCCGCCATCTGCCGGCCTATACGAACTATTTGCCGCCGGAGCTCTCAGAAGATGGCGACGCCGGGACTGCGCAGGGAGAAAAGATCCTGGCTTATTCGATCGCGGCGATCTCCTACCATCTTCTCACCGGCGCCCCGGCCATGGGGGAGGGTGCAACCAGCGAGATCCTCGAAAAACATCGCGAGCTCAAGCCCGCCCCCGCCAACCTCATCGATTCAAATATT
>DODI01000051.1:0-5469 GCA_003509045.1 Planctomycetota bacterium
GTCGTGGTTGATCGCCTCGGTGAAGGTGCTGTGTACGACGCAGAGCTCCTTCGCGACCTTCGCAGTGTGAGGCAGCAGCTCACTGATCCACACTCCGCGATCGTTGTTCTCGTATTTCGTGAATTTGTATTTGCTCGGGGCGACCGGGTGGGTCTTCTGGCCCGCGGTCATTCCCGTAAGTCTCTGTCCGTCACGAACCTCACTGGGCAGCTGCTTGCCGTACATCTCCTGCATCTTGGGCTTGTAGTCCCAGAGGTCGTGGTGGCTCGGGCCGCCGCTCATGAACAGGTAGATGACGCGCTTCGCCTTCGGCTTGTGGTGGGGTCCCGTGGGCTTGCCTTCAGCGGAGAGCTCGGGCCCGAGCAGGTTCGCCATCGCCGCGGTGCCGAGACCGAGGGCCGTGCGGCCAAAGAGCTGCCGCCGGGTCATCATTAGGTCGTATTCGCGCTGGGGATTTGCAGGTGTCATTGGTGGTCTCTGAGGAATGGTTTCATTTTCAATAGAGCAGGATTACAAGGTCGCTCGCCAGGAGCGTGATAGCGACCTGGGTCCAGGCCGCGTGCTCGGCAGGGGACAGCTCCTTGTCCCGTGCGGCAGCACCCATCGACAGGAGGGCGAGAGCGTCCTCTCCAGCGTCTTTGTAGCGGTTTCGCATAGTGTCCAGGAGGCCCTGGCAGACCTTGCGTTCATTGTCATTCGCCTTGCGGCATGCCAGCAGGGTAAACAGCAGATCGATGCGTCCCCTGTCGTCGCCTGCTTCCTTGAGCAGGCGTTCAGCCAGTTTCCGGCCCATCTCCACTCTCTGGGTTTCGTTGAAGAGTCCGAGCGATTGGAGTGACGTATTGGTTCGTGAGCGTTTCACGCAGCTGGACTCGCGGCTCGGTGCGTCAAAGAGGGTCATCATCGGGTGGGGGCTGGTTCGCTTCCAGTAGACGTAGAGGCTGCGCCGGTAGAGCTTCTCTCCCTTGTCGGCAACGTACTTCTTCGTGTTGCTGGCCGGGTGCATCAGGGCGCTCCACAGACCGGCGGGCTGGTAGGGCTTGATGCCCTCTCCACCCATTTCAGGAGCCAGCATCCTGCTGGCCCAGAGGGCGATGTCGCGTAGCACCTCGGCGTCAAGACGGTGGCTCGGCCCCCGCGCGAACAGCCTGTTTTCCGGATCCTCGAGATCTTTGCGGCGGATTGAGTCCTGGCGGAAGGTCCGGCTGGTGACCATCAGGCGCAGGATGTGCTTCAGGTCCCAGCCGCTGTCCTGCAGCTCGACCGCCAGCCAGTCAAGCAGCTCCGGGTGGGTTGGCTGCTGGCCCTGCATGCCGAAATCTTCGGGCGTGCGGACGATTCCGTCCCCGAAGACGCGCTGCCAGACCCGGTTGATCAGCACTCTTGAAACCAGCGGGTGGTCGCGGGAGGTCAGCCAGCGGGCAAGCCCCAGCCGGTTGCGGGGGGCCTTGTCCGGGAAGGCTCCCATGATCGACAGGGTTCCCGGCTGCAGCGGGTCGCCAATAGGAAGATTGTATTCTCCCCGGCTCAGTACCCTGGTGACCCGGGGCTTGCCGAGGTCCTTGGCCACAAGGGTCGTGGTGAAGCTGCCGGTGGATTTTTCCATCGCGTCGGCAATTTTCTTTGCCTCTTCCCTGGCCGGAGAGGCGCCGGCAGTCGCCACCAGCTGCAGGCGGTCTTTCAGGGAGCCGTTTTTCCACTTATTCGCATCCTTCGCCTCGAGCGCAGCGGCGGAATCTTGCCTGATGCCTGCCAGCAGTTTTTCACCAGCGGTGTTCAGCTTATTCCACGTAATCCAGGCTCTCTGGCTTGCCGGCGCCTTGATGACCGGGGCGTAGGTGTAGGAGTTTCCGTCCATGGATTTTTCTGCGGTCGAGTTAAAGAAGGCCAGGAGCTGGTAGTACTCGGCCTGGGGAATCGGGTCGTATTTGTGGGTGTGGCACCTGGCGCAGGTAAGGGTCATGCCGAGCAGGACCGTGCCGAGAGTCTCGGTCCTGTCGAAGTTGTTCTTGGCCTGGAACTCCAGCGGGATGGCGCCGCCTTCCGCAGTGGTGGGGTTCATGCGGACAAAACCAGTGGCTACCCGCTGCTGGAGGGTGGGCCTGGGAAGAAGATCTCCGGCCAGCTGCCAGGTGATAAATTCATCCAGGCGCAGGTTGGAGTTGAAGGCATAGACGACCCAGTCGCGGTAGGGGTAGATGCCGCGCTTATTGTCGAGATGCAGGCCATGGGTGTCTCCATAGCGAACGGCATCGAGCCAGTAGCGAGCCTGGTGTTCCCCATAGTGTTCGCTTGCCAGCAGTTGGTCGATGAGTTCTCCATAGGCGCCGGCACCCTTGTCGGCGAGGAACGCTTTCAACTGCGCAGGCTCGGGCGGCAGCCCGGTCAGGACCAGCGCCGCACGGCGGGCGAGCGTGGCCCGGTCGGCCTCAGGAGCCAGGCCCAGTTTTTTTCCAGCCAGCCGGTCGAGTATGAAAGCGTCGATCTCGTTCCCCCCGGCTGGCTTCTTTGCCTTTGGCTTTTTCTTCCCTGGAGGAATGAAGGCCCAGTGGCTGGCGTATTTTCCTCCCTGGCGCACCCAGCGGCTGATGAGGTCTCGCTCTCGAACAGTGAGCTGTTTTTGGGCCTTCTTCGGCGGCATGGGCTCGTCCTTTGAGTGGATCCGGACCAGGATTTCACTCTTGCCGGGGTCTTTGGGATTGACCGCCTGGTAGTCCCCGAGATCCTTTGTCGCTCCTGCGTAGGAATCCAGGCGCAGGAGATCCTTTTTCCTCGTGTCAGGGCCGTGACAGACAAAGCATTTGTTCGAGAGGATGGGCAGAACCTCCCGGGCGAAATCGACCGGGACCTTTTCTTCAGCGAAGAGGAGCCGGCCGCCGGAGCAGGCCAGGAGCGTGAGGATCGTTACCAGGGATGTCGTTTTCATAGGGTTACCTTACTTCAACAGAGGGACTGCCTCGATTGTTTTCAGTACAGGGGCTACTTGGGTAATTCCCCATCTCCGGTAGCTTCGCCCTTCAACACCCAGGCGAGGTTAAATCGCGCCACGGTCGAGCCGCCCTTGGGGCCGCCCTCGAAGTGGAGGTAGGCCCACCCCTCGGATTTTGTCCCGGGACGTCCGGAGGTGAGCGCCGAGTAGCCGTGGTTGCCGGCGTATAACAGCCGCTTCACCGGCCAGGTCTTGCCGCCGTCGAGGCTGGCCCAGATCGTGCCGTGGTTGCGCCCCCGCGGGCTGTCGCAGTTGGAATAAAGCAGGATATCGCGGTCCTTGACCGCCAGGCGCGTCAGGCCTCCCATGCAGCCATAGTTGGTGTCCTGCGGGCCGTCGGGGAGTACCTCGCAGATCTTGAGGTCTTTCCAACTCTTACCGCCGTCGTCGCTCAGGGCCGTCCAGCGTCGCCGGGGGTTTTCGCCCTTGTTGGCCCAGTGGCGTCGCGAGTTGTAGTAGACCGTTCCGTCGGAAAGCTCAGCGAGGGTCGCCTCGCCGGTGCCCTTGGCGGGGAAGGGATCGCTGGTATTCCATGTCGTGCCTCCATCGTCTGAGTAGACGGCGTTGGTGTAGTGCTCGGGCCACTTGCTGCGATCGTTGCGGCCGGCGTAGAAGCGCGAGGGGCGAATCAGGCGGCCCTTGTGCTTGCCGTGGCGCAGGGTGATGCCGTGGTCGTTCATGTGCATCGAAGGCATGTTGCCCTTGGAGTCGGGATTGATTTTCGCCGCGATCTTCTTCCAGGTCTTTCCATCGTCCCGGCTGCGGTAGACCGACACGGGAGCCGGAGGATGCCTGTCTTCGACGAAGGCGAGGATATCACCGGATCCTTCATCCACGACGACCCCTCCGCATTGGAAACCCGGCTTCTGGATGACGATTTCCGCTCCCCAGGTCTTGCCCCCGTCTTCGCTGCGGCGGGCGCGCACGTGGCTGGTACCCCAGGTGGCGATCACGGTCCCCTTCATCGACACGACGATGTTGGGGAAGCGCTCTCCCCTGAATACCTGTCCCAGCTCGAGGGCAGGCTCGCCGAGGAAGGGCTCGAGCTTACCTTCGCCTGCCGTGATGCTGCCTGTTGAGACAATGGCTACCAGGAGGGCTATGCCGCAGAGCAACGAGAGCTTCATGTTCATCATGGGGTTCCTTTTGTTGAAGGGCGGTTTGTTCAATTGAAGCGGCCATTGTGCCTACTACCGTGGCGTATAGTCAATCTCAACCGGCGCGGGGAGAGTCGTGAGTTCAGGAGGTGTGGGGCCAGCCGAGGTAGACGATGTGTCTCGGGCCTTTGTACTTCGGCCTGTGATACTCGACCCGGAAGCCGCAGGCCCCCATCAGCTTCTCGAAGCTCTTGACCGGTCCCTCGGACCAGACGGCCATGCAGCCGCCCGGGCGCAGGGCCCGCCTTGCGCGGGCGAGAGCCTTACGGCCGTAGACGAGATCCTCGGTTCCTTCAGGCGGCGGGTAGGGGCCCTCGTAGAGATCGAGGACCAGGGCGTCGAACTTACCGTCATCTCCGGCCTCGGCGGCGCGTGAGATGAGGATGCTGACATCGAGTATCTCCAGCTTGACCCGGGGATCGTCGAGCGCGTTTTTTGAGAGCTCAGCGATCGGGCCTCGGCACCAGTTGGCGACGATGGGGTTGAGCTCCGCTGTGACGACCTCCGCATCCGCCGGCAGCAGGTCGAGGGCTGCGCGCAGGGTGTAGCCCATACCGAGGCCGGCGACCAGCACGCGGGGGGAGGTCTTTTCCTTCAGCGGGGCGCAGGCAAGGTCCGCCAGGGCAACCTCAGAGCGATGCAGAAAGCTCGACATCAGGGGACGACGGTCGATGGAGATGATCCAGTGGCCGCTCGCCTGGCGGATCAGCTCGAGCTTACCCTCGTCGGTGTCAACGCTGTCGATGATTTCAGAGGGCTGGGGCATAGAATTTTCCCGGGCTGTTGACTGTCTGGCGCGGGTCACGATAGAAGACTCGCGTTCGGCTAAAAAGAGGATTCTGGTTGAAACGGCCGCTGTGTTTTATCCCGCCCGCCTCGTTTATTGCCCGATAATCTGGTACCATTAATCCCTGAATCTGGAAGTTACAGGCTTAGAGAAACAATCCACGTCATTGCTACGGCAAGGAGAGGTCTTATGAGCAGAGTCAATCGTAGAGGTTTCCTTAAGGGAACTTTGGGCGCGGCGGCAGCCGTCAGCCTTCCCTCGATCGCGGTAGATGGAGCGATCCTCGGAGCGAACGAGCGTCTTCGCATGGCCGTTTGCGGCCTCAACGGAGGCGGCGGGAGCCATATTGGCGGTTTCGGCGGCGACAAGCGAGTTGAGCTCGCCTGGCTTGTCGATCCCGATGAGAACGTCTTGAAGCGTCGGCTGAGAGGCCGGAAGAATTGCCAGGGCAGCGCCAATTTCAGGAAAGCCCTCGCGGATAAGAACGTTGACGCGATCAGTGTCGCGGCGCCGAACCACTGGCACTCCCTGATGAC
>DODI01000217.1:0-4944 GCA_003509045.1 Planctomycetota bacterium
CGCCGCCCGCTGTCCGGGTACCCGGATCGCCGCGGACACCTGGCCGGAAGGAATCCTCGGCGCTCTCGAACAGCTGCCGCTGCTGCCCGTGATCTATTCCGGCGGCCTTGAAAACCACCCCGACCTCATCAGCAGGATCGAGAACCGCCATGAAATCCTCGGGAACGGCTCGGCGGTCCTCGCCCGGGCTCTCGACCCCTCTGCGCTCAACGGCTGCCTCGCCCGGGCCGGGCTCACGGTTGCTGATATCCGCCAAACCGGCGAAGAAGCGCCTGGAAAATCCGGCTGGCTCTCCAAGCCGATCAGGAGCGGCGGCGGAATTGGAATTGAAGCCGCCTCAAAGGCGACGACCTCCGAAGGCCGCTACCTGCAGCGCTTCGTCGATGGGGTTCCAGCGTCCGCTCTTTTTATCGCCAGTGAAAACGAGCCCTCGAAGCGCTCCCTCCTCCTGGGAGCCACCGAGCAGCTCATCGGAGAGAGGTGGCTTGGAGCCGCAGGCTTCACCTACTGCGGCAACCTCGGTCCCCTGGAGCTCGAGGACGAGGCTCTGCGCCAGGTCGTCCTCGCCGGGGAAGCTGTCGGCGGCGAATTCTCACTGCGCGGCCTCTTCGGCCTGGATTTCATTCTCAGCCCAGGCGGCCCTGTCTTCATTGAGCTCAATCCGCGATATACCGGTTCGGTGGAGGTCATCGAAAGATGCTGCGGATTCGAAACGATTCCGCAGCACGTCAGCGCCTGCCGGAACGGAGAATTACCCCCGATTGCTCCACCCCCCTCAAAGGCGTGCGCCAAGGCCATCCTTTTCGCCGAGACCCCCGTCGCGCTGAGCGCTTCACCTGCGCTGGTGGAAGAGAGCGCCGCTACTATCGCCGACATCCCCGCCAGCGGCGAAACAATTGAGCCTGGCTCCCCCCTGCTGACCGTCCTGACCGAGGGGGCGGACCTGGCGAACTGTGAAGCGAACCTGGTCCGCCTCGCACGGGAAGCCCGGGCCCTCTTCGAGTAGAGACTATTTGCGGTAGTCAGCGCCCGCCATGCTCGCCTGGGTGGATTTCTGCCACTCCTCGAGAGTTTTACGCAATTTCGCCGCCAGGGCCGGCTTTTCACCGGCGAGGTTCTTCTTCTCGGTGGGATCGGCGGAGAGATCGTAGAGCTTATCCTTGTCCGCATCGGCAAGCTTGCTGTGCAATTTGTAGCGGCCATCGATCAGGGCCAGCTCACTCCGGCTCTGGAAAGCCAGCGGCCTGCCCCTCTTGAAATCGGCCCCGGCGATCAGCGGCAAGAGGTTCACTCCATCCAGCGGCCGGAAAGGGTCAGGAGATTCGATTCCCAGCGCCGCGAGCACCGTGGGGAAATAGTCCTGCGTTGAGCAGGTAACATCGCTCTGACGCGCTTTCACGATCCGGGCCGGCCATTCCAGGATGCCCGGCACCCGCACACCTCCCTCAAAGAGGCTCCGCTTGCGCCCGCGCAATCCGCCGGTGGTCCCGGGGGAGCCGGGCCCCTCTTTCTTTCCCTCCGGCCCGTTGTCGCTGGTAAACCAGAGCATGGTGTCGCGCGCGACATCGAGTTCCCTGAGCGTCTCACGCAGGCGTCCGACCTGCTCATCCATGGCTGTCAGGGCGCCCCAGTAATGCTTCTCCTTGTCCTTGCGGCGGGGATAGAGCTTGCGGTGTTTTTCGGCGGCGAGGATGGGAAGGTGCGGAGTGTGGAACCAGATCACGGCGAAAAACGGTTTCTTCTGTTCGACCGCCGAGCGAATGAAGGGGATGGCCTTGTCCATGATGATCTTTGAGTCATCTCCCTTGAGAGGTCCCTCCACCTTGTAGCCGTTATGGCGGTAGCTCGCCGCGTCCGGATGCAGCGTGGCGACCTTGCGAGCGGTCGAAAACCACTCGTCAAAGCCGTGGTCCGAAGGAGCTGAGCGCGACTTGCCCTCGAAATCGCCAAGATGCCACTTGCCGAAATGCCCGGTGCGGTAGCCGCGTCCGGCGAGAACCTCGGCGAGCGTTATCTCCTCCTTCGGCAGAAGATAACGGGAAGGCGTTGTCGGTCCGCCTGCGTTGGCATAGAGAATTCCGTAGCGATAGGGATGGCGGCCGGTGAGACAGCTCCCACGGGTCGGCGAGCAGACGGGTGAGGAGGAATAGAACCGGTTGAAACGCAGGCTTTGCCCCGCCATGGCATCGAGATGCGGCGTCTTGAGAATCTTGTGGCCGTTGTAGCCGACATCGCCCCAGCCCTGGTCATCCGACATCACCAGGATCACGTTGGTGGGTTGCTCTTCTCCCGCTATTGCAGCCGAGCACAGGGTGACGGCAAGAAAACTCCATCCCGAGAGCTGGTTTCGTATGGTTCGTCTCATAGCCTGCGAATTAGCGCGCTCAGGAAGACCCCCCGAAATGCGCGTTCTGTACCGGAGTCACCTTCTCGAGAACCGCGGTAAGCACCTCGGAGGGGCTCTGGGTGGCATCTACCTCGATGACGTTCTCGGACGGATAGAAAGCGAGAAGCGGGCGGGACTCCTCCTCGTAGACATCCCAGCGATGGCGGATGACCTCTTCGCGCGCATCATCGGCGCGATTTTCCTTCAGGGCGCGGCGCCTGAGACGCTCGATCATCTTCTCCTTGTCGGCACAGACGAGATGCACAACCTTCAGCACCTCGATATGAGCGGTGAGCAGCTCGGCCTGCTCGGCATTGCGGGGAATTCCATCGAGAACGAGCAGGTCGGTGTTGGGCTTGTAGTCGTTGAGAACCGTCCGCGCGTTCATGTTCTCCTGCCAGAGCTCTACGGTGATGTCGTCGGGTACGAGGTCTCCGCGCGCGGTGTACGCGCAGATCTTCTGGCCCAGCTCGGAGTTGATATTGATGGTGCGGAAGACATCGCCGCAGGAGAGGTGAAAGAAACCCGGAATCGAACCAAGAATCTTGCCCTGGGTTCCCTTGCCGGCACCGGGAGCGCCGCAGAGAAGTACGGTCTTGTAGAGTTCAGGTGTCATGCTCGCCTTCCTCTGCCGTTTTTACCGTTTCACAGGACCGCGATTTTACACCGTATCGCCTAAAAGTGAATGGCTTATCAATAGCACTTTAAGCCAGGGGGAACAGGTAACTCAAAATGAGAACCTCGACGAGACCGAACACTCCCATCGCCGCCAGCTGCGCCGTCCAGGTCTTGAGGGTCTCCTTCTCGGTGAAGCCGCTCATCTTGCAGACCACCCAATAGCCGCTGTCATTCATCCACGAGATCACCTTGGCGCCGAAAGAGATCGCCGCGAAGATGTAGATCTTGTGGTAGGGGAGTTCAACCCCGGCCTCGGCGAGGCCGGTGAGAACACCGGCCATAATTCCCGCCGCCGTAATCACGGCCACGGTACCGGATCCCTGCGCGACCTTCATGACAGCGGCAGATCCCCATGCGATAAAGATCAGCAGAACACCGAGTCCCCAGGTGCCCTCGCCTCCGTCCACATAATCCGTGACCATATCCGATATGGTATTGCCGATACCCGTCCCCTTCAACATACCCCCGAAAGCGCCGCCAGCTGCGGTGATCAGGATAATCACTCCCGCCTCCTTGAGCGCCGGCTCGATGGCTGTGGTGAGCTGCTTCAGGCTGTAACCCTTCGATCTCGCCAGCAACCACATGGCCAGCCCTGTAGCAAGGAACATGGCCAGGTTCTTATTACCAAGGAGAGCGAGGGTGTCTCTGCAGACCTCGTACAGCTTCGCGTTCTCCATTCCCATGAACTCAAGGATCGCTCCCTGATGATCGATAGCCTTCCAGACGCTGTAGGCCGTAATCAGGATGACCGGCAAGGCCACCGGAAGAATCGAGGCAAAAAAGCCGGGCAGCTCTTTCTCAGGGCGGTCAACAATTTCCTGCAGTTGCGCCGTCGATGACCCCGGGGCATCCCGCATCGGGATGTCTACCCCACGCGCAACAAATAGCTTCGGCAGAACCAGGCCACCAAAGAGCGCCACCGGGAGGCCGATCAGGAATCCACCCAGGATCGCCTGGCCGAGATCAATATTCAGCGTCTCTGCCATCAGAAGCGGACCGGGAGTCGGCGGCACGATACCGTGCGTGATCACGCCACCGGCACAGATCGCCATGACGTAGCTCATGTAATTTTTCCCGGTGCGCAGGAACATGGCCCGCGCCAGTGGAATAAGGAGGAAAAAAACCGTGTCAAAAAAAACCGGGATGGAGAGACAGTAGCCGCTCAGCAACAGGGCCCAGTTCGCCCGTTTTTCACCGAAGACATTGAGCAGGGTCCGGGTAATCCTGTCGGCGGCGCCGCTTTCCATCAGGCATTGGCCAATGACCGCAGCCAGGGCGATAACGATGCCGATCTTGCCGGCCATCAGACCTAATCCCGTGGCGGAGCTTTCAAAGGACCCCAGCGTCTGCTGTAACCATGAAAATCCGGGGTCAACCACAACCTCGTTGGAGGGAAGCACACCCACCAATACCGCCGCCAGGATCAAGGCGAAGAAGGGGTGCAGCCTCAGCCAGATGATAGAGGCGACAATGAATAATACGCCGACCAGGAGAATCAGGAAAGGTGACATGAAGCGCTCTTGCACCCGGGCTAAAAGATCTTTACCGCGGCAGGCATGATAGCAGGAGACGCTGGGAAATCTCAAGAAGTCCAATTCACTGTAGCCTAGAGCGGTTGACGCATTCGTTGACTCTGGCACAATGCTGGTTCGATCACGGAGGGTCCCCATGACTGGCAGACAATTGAACGACCGGGCATTGCGTTTCGTCGAATCAAAGCTCACCGGCAGTGAGCTGCTCGACGAACTCTGCGCCTTCGTTGAAGGCGGTGGCCGTGTCATCGATTGCGGGGTTGCCGGGGAAGGCGGTGTCGAGGCCGGTCTCTTTCTCGCCCGCCTTACTCTCTGCGATCTCGCCGAGGTGTCCATCGAACCGGGAAA
>DODI01000217.1:5268-5603 GCA_003509045.1 Planctomycetota bacterium
CATCCGGACCTTCCCTTCGACCGGGTCTGTGTGAAAACAGCTGAACCGGTTGCCGCCTGCATGGCGTCGCAGTACGCCGGCTGGCAGATCTCCATCGGAGATTTTTTCGCCATGGGCTCGGGCCCGATGCGCGCGGCCTACGGTGGCGAGGAACTCTTCAAGGACATCGGCTATGTCGAGCAGGCAACCCGAATCGTCGGAGCCCTCGAAACCCGGCAGCGGCCTGCAGCCGGGGTGTTTGATTTCATTGCCTCAAAAACGAATGTTGAGCCGGGGGATATCACTCTCGCTGTGGCCCCCACCGCCAGCACCGCCGGCGGCATACAGGTCGTGGC
>DODI01000217.1:5871-8226 GCA_003509045.1 Planctomycetota bacterium
ATATCACTCTCGCTGTGGCCCCCACCGCCAGCACCGCCGGCGGCATACAGGTCGTGGCACGCAGCGTCGAGACAGCCCTTCATAAACTGCACGAACTCGGCTTTGACCTCGCAAGAGTACGTACTGGAAGCGGCAGCGCCCCCATGCCGCCGACCGCCGCGGATGACCTCGCCGCCATCGGGCGCACCAATGACGCGGTGCTCTACGGCGCCAGGGTTGAGCTCGAGGTCACGGGTGATGATGCGTCGCTCGAAGAACTCGGGGCAAAGACTCCTTCCTGCGCCTCTGAAGACCACGGCACACTCTTCAGCGAAATCTTTGAACGCTACGACCGCGACTTCTACAGGATCGACCCGGGTCTCTTCAGCCCGGCCGAGGTTACCTTCCGCAATCTCGACACCGGCAGCGAGTTCACCTTCGGAAACCTTGAACCGGGGCTGGTGAGGAGGTCCTTTCTCGAATGATCACCCCGAAAATCGCTGTCCTCTGCGACGCCAACCTCTGGCATGTCGGCGACCTGCGGCGCGCCGCGAAGCTCAGGAGCCTCGACCTGGAAATAGCCGATCCGGAGAAGCTCCGGGCCGAATGTCCAGCGCAGCCCGGCGCCCCCCAGTCGGTTCGCTGCGCTGACCTCGAGCTGACAGAGCTCGATGTCCTGCTGGTCAGAAGCGTTCCCGGGGGCAGCCTCGAGCAGGTCGTCTATCGAATGGACGCCCTCGAGACCCTGCGAGCAGCCGGCGTGACGGTGATCAACCCGCCGAAAGCCGTCGAGGCGGCGGTCGACAAATATCTCTGCCTCTGCCGGCTTCACGAGGCGGGACTCCCGGTCCCGCGCACCATTGTCTGCGAAGATCCGGACCAGGCCCTGGAGGCCTTCGGCGAATTAGAGGAACAGGCGCTGGTGAAACCGCTCTTTGGCGCAGAGGGCCGCGGCATCATCCGCCCGGGCAGCCTCGCCGAGGCCGGGAGCGCGATCCGGGAGATCGCCTCTCAACAAGGGGTTTTCTATCTGCAGGAATACATCGATCATGGAGGGGCCGACCTGAGACTGTTCGTGATGGGCAACGAGATCATGGCCTCGATGAAGCGCAAGGCGCCCCCCGGACAGTGGCTGACAAACATCTCCCAGGGCAGCTCCGCCGAAAGCTTCGCTCCCGGGGAAGACATCGAGGAGCTGGCCCTCAGGGCCGCCCGGGCCGTCGGTGCCGAGATCGCCGGGGTAGATATTCTCGAGGGTCCCGATGGAGCCCCTCGCATCCTGGAAGTCAACGCGATACCGGGCTGGCGGGCCATCAGCGAAGTCAGCGGCAAAGACATCGCTCTCGCTGTCCTTGACTACGCTACAGAGCGAGCTGCCAACCCGGATTCGGAAACCATCGGAGCCCTGCAATCGTGACCGGGCCAGCTCGTGAAGTCTCCATCGGCGACCTGGCCATGACCGCCTGCCTCCTCGAGGCGAGGGCGCCGAAGGCGGGAAACGTCCAGCCCGGTAAAGAATTTGAAGGCACCACGCTTCGCCACTTCCTCGATGCCGCCGGCGCCATCTCAGGCCCCCTGGACCGCGCGCGGGAAAACTCCCTGGGCGATACCATCCTCGAGGCCGTAAAGGAGAGCCGCAAGGTCACCGACCAGAACGTCAACCTCGGCATCATCCTGCTGCTCGCTCCTCTTGCCAGTGTTCCCGCCGGGTCCGCGCCGCGCGACGGCCTCCGGGCCGTCCTTGAAAAACTTGACAGCGAAGACTGCCGCAAAGTCTACGAAGCCATCCGGCTCGCCTCCCCCGGCGGCCTTGGTAACGTCGAAGAGGGCGATGTCAACTCGCCTCCTCCCCCGAGCCTCATAGCCGCCATGAAGCTGGCCGCGGAACGCGACCTTGTCGCGCGCCAGTACGTCAACGGCTTCGAGCAGATCTTCGAAGAAGGCCTCGAGTGGCTCCTCGAGGCTCTCGAATTAGAGCTCGACCTCGAAACGGCCATCGTCCACCTCCACCTTCGATTCATGGCGACCTATCCCGACAGCCTCATCGCCCGCAAATGCGGCGACGAAACGGCGAAGGAGGCTGCCGCCAGGGCGGCGCGGGTACTTGGCAGCGACTGGCCGAAGGAAGGCTCCGAACACCTCCTCGAAGAGCTCGACGGATGGCTGAGAGAAGACGGCAATCGCCGCAACCCCGGGACGAGCGCGGATCTCGTGGCGGCCTGCTTGTTTCTCGGTCTGCGTGCTGGCATAATCGGCCTTCCTCCATCCGTTCCCGGCAGTGGGGACGGGGAGACCTGATCTGGAACCGCAAGTCGGCTGAAATATGCAAAAATACACCGTTCGCGTATCAAAAGATTATCTCGGCTTCTGCGCCGC
>DODI01000489.1:0-3025 GCA_003509045.1 Planctomycetota bacterium
AGGATTGAACGGTTGGTTTCAGGAGTCTCCGGGCGCCTCGACCCCGAGCCCCTTCGCCAGCTCAAGGAGCTGGCCCCAGGTGCCGTCGTCAATCTCAAGCCCCTGCTTGCGCCGAAGAGCGGCGGTGCGTTGTTCCGGCTCGCCCGGCAGGAGGATCTCCTCGACCCCCTCCTTCAGCGGGGAGCTCTTCAGGTATTCGGTGAAGCGCTCGACATGATCCAGGAACTCCTCGCGCGCGCAGAAACATGCGGGATCAGTCAGCTGGATGAAGAGACCATTGCCGACCTCCTCCGTCATGGTTCCGCAACCCGCTCCTGAGAGCGCGCCGCCGAGCAGGTCGACGATGATGGAGAGCCCGTAGCCTTTGTGGCCCTCCCGCCCTCCGAGTGGGAGCAGGCTGCCGCCTTCGTAGAGGTCGGCCGGGTTCGTGGTGGGGCGGCCCTCGCTGTCGAGCACCCAGCCGTCGGGAATTTCCCGATTGGCGTTTCGGCTGACCCGGACCTTGCCCTCGGCCACGACGCTGGTGGTGATGTCGACAAGCAGCGGCTCGCCTCTCGTGGGAATGGCGATAGCTATGGGATTCGTCGCCAGGCGCGGCTCGGTACCTCCCCAGGGGGCCACCCGGCAGACGCCGTGACCGTTGCAGTGTACCTGGGCGATGAGGCCTCGCTCGGCCGCCGCGAGGGGATAGACCCCGACGCGCCCGACGTGGTAGCAGTTGCGAAGGCTCAGCGCGGCGATCCCGTTTTCTTCGGCCTTTGCGATGCCGAGCTCGATGGCCTTCATGGCGGTCACCTGTCCCCAGGTATAGTGTCCGTCAAGCAGGGCGGTGGTGGGCGACTCCCTGACGATCTCGACCCGCGCACCGGGTTTCACTTTGCCCTCGCGGACGTGGGAATGGTATTGGGGCAATCTGATGACCCCGTGCGAGTCATGTCCCGCCAGTTGGGCCTCGACAAGGTGCCGGGCGACAATGAGGGCATCCTCGCGCGGACTGCCCATCGCCTCGATCAGGTTGGCTGAGAACTCCAGGAGCGTATCGGGGTCGTAGGTGTTCATGTCGGCCACATTAACCCAGGCTTGTCGGGCGTGCCAGTACCCGCCGGTTGCAGAGGAAGGCTTGGAACACGCGGGTCTGACCGTTACTCTGTGCCTTTTGTGGAAGAGGATCTCTCAGGCTCATGACGGTATTGATTCAACTTAGCGAGGCGTGCAAGGGATACGGCAAGCAGCCGCTTCTCGATGATGTGAGCGTTCAGCTGTCGACCTCTGACAAGGTTGGCCTCATAGGCTGCAACGGCTCGGGCAAGAGCACGCTCTGCAAGCTCCTGCTTGGCGACGAGGAGCTGGACAGCGGCAGGTTAAAGAAGAGCTCGGCTCTGCGCCTGGGCTACCTGCAACAGGCGGACTCTTACGGTCCGGATGAGAAGGTGCTCGAGTTCCTCGAGCGCGACAGCGGCAGGGAGGGCTGGCGTTGCGGAAAGATCGCAGGGCGCTTCCAGCTGAAGAACGAGCTGCTCGAGGCGAAGATCAGCGATCTTCCGGGGGGCTACCAGACCAGGGTCAAGCTGGCCGCGATGCTTCTTGGAGACCCCAACTTTCTCATCCTGGATGAGCCGACGAACTATCTCGATCTGAAGACCCTGATTCTGCTGGAAGCCTTCCTTGCTGATTTCAGCGGCGGCTTTCTCATCGTTTCCCATGATCGGGAATTTCTGAAGAAGACCTGCCGGTCAACTCTCGAGATCGACCGGGGAGAGCTGAATTTCTTCCCCGGAGGTATCGAGCAGTTTCTTGCCTTCAAGGCTGAGAGACAGCAGGAGAAGGCGCGGCAGAACAGGAACGTGGATGCCCGTCGCAAGCAGATGCAGGACTTTATTGCCCGCAATAAGGTGCGCGCCTCGACGGCTTCCCGGGCGCAGTCAAAAATCAAGCAGCTCGCGAAGTTGCAAAAGATAGAGGTGGAGCACCCCATCCGGACGGCGAACATCAGGATTCCGGCGGTGGAGGTCCGCAAGGGTCTCGCCCTGCGTTGCGATGACCTCGCGATCGGCTACGAAGAGGCGGAGGTCGCTTCGTCGATCCGATTCGAGATCCAACGTGGAGAGAAGGTGGCTGTCCTGGGCGACAACGGGGAGGGAAAGACCACCTTCCTGCGGACCATAGCCGATGAGCTGGGCGTGCTGGGGGGGGCGTATTCCTGGGGCCATGAGCTTGAGGTCTCCTATTATGCCCAGCATGTCTACGGAGCTCTCGATCCCGCCCTCGATATCTATACCTACCTCGATCGAGCTGCGGCAGCCGGAGTGGAGAGGCAGGAGGTCCTGACAGTCGCCGGGAGCTTTCTCTTCAGCGGCGATGAAGTCGAGAAGAAGATCGAGGTTCTCAGCGGAGGGGAGCGGGCGCGGGTCTGTCTCGCCGGAATGCTGCTGAGCCGTCGGCCGGTGCTGCTCCTCGATGAGCCGACCAACCACCTGGACTTCGAGACGGTCGAGGCGCTGGCGCAGGCGCTCAGCGAATATGCCGGCACAGTCTTCTTTGTCAGCCACGATCGCACCTTCGTGAGCCTCGTAGCTACGAACATTGTCGACGTGGGCGGCGGCCGGGTGGTTCTCTTTCCCGATGGCTACGAGTCCTATGTCTACAGGATGGAGCGCGAGGCGGCCGGACGGGAGGAGGAGAAGCGTGTCCGGGAAAAGAGGTCCCACTCGCGTATAGAGCCGGGAGCGGGAGGCCTGGGCTACCAGCGGCGAAAGGAGCTGCGGTCAGCGCTTACCCGGCTCAAGTCGCGCTGCGGTAAGATCGAGCGCAAGATGAAGGCGTTCGAGGCGGAGCTCGGGAAGATCCATCTCCAATACGAGGAGAACCCCCTGGAGTATTCTCCCGGGAAGCAGGCACGGGAAAAAGAGCTCCAGGTGGAGCTGGCGGAGCTGGAGCTCCAATGGCTCGATGCCCAGGGTGAGATCGAGAAGATCGCCGGAAAGCTGGGGTAGCCGGACGGCGGCTCAGCCTCGGGTTTTGATTC
>DODI01000333.1:0-3724 GCA_003509045.1 Planctomycetota bacterium
TGGGCGCCGATGAACATTCCGGCTCCCAGGGTCACGAGGACAAGGAAGCCCTGGGCGGATCCGCGGATCTCCTTGGGAGCGGCCTTGTCGACGTAGATCTGGCCGGTGACGAAGAAGAAGTCGTAGCAGATGCCATGCAGTATGACTCCCGCCAGGAGCATCGAGGTTACCGGGCTGGCGGGATCAGCCGCGCCAAAGGCGAACAGGGCGTAGCGGGCCGCCCAGGCCAGCATGCCCACCAGAAGCATTTTCTTGACTCCGAGCCGGGCGAAGAAGAGCGGCATGAGAACCATGAAGAAGATCTCGGATACCTGTCCAAAGGTCATCTTCAGGGTAACGCCCTCGACTCCCACATCGGCGAGGCACGCGGCGGCAAAAGCGTAGTAGAAGGAGAGCGGTATGCAGATGATGAACGAGCAGATCATGAAGATCGCGAAGGATGGATTCCCCAGCAATTGGATCGCGTCGATGCACAACACGTCCCGGGCGGTCACCTTCTTGCCGGCGGAGGCGGGGGGAGTGTTGGGCATGGTGAAGCAATAGAGCCCGAGGATGACCCCCGAGATGGCGCCCAGCTTGAACATCCAGACCGCGGATTCTCTAAGGACATCGGCGACATCGAGAGCCGCAAGGGTGATCAGGAAACCTCCAGCGATCCAGCCGATGGTTCCCGCTACCCGGATCCAGGGGAACTGCTTCTCGGGATTGTCCATCTTGTGGAAGCACAGGGTGTTTGAGAGCCCGAGGGTCGGCATATAGCAGAGGAAATGGCCCAGGAGCAGGCCGTTAAAGGTCGAGGGGTCCGGGTTCTCCCCGAGAGTGCTGGCTCCAGCCGCCCACAGAAGCCCTCCACCAAGAATATGAAGGACCCCGAGAACCACCTGAGTGGAAAAGAAACGGTCGGCGATCATGCCTACGATAAAGGGTGAGATCATGGCAGCCAGCGGCGCCATGGAGTAGGTCGTTCCGATGTGAATTCCCGTCCATCCCTCCAGGCCGCTGAGGTAAGGGCCGGCGCTTACGTACCAGACGCCCCAGAAGAAATACTGGATGAACATCATCACCCAGAGTCGGGCGAATAGGTTTGGAGACATGGTTTTTCTCTCTTATGGCTGGAGTGGTGAAATCGATCTCGGCGTTATCGTAGGAAACTATTCGTTCGCTGTCGATGGGGATTTCCCGGTCGGCGGTCTATACGCACATGCTCGCGTGTTGAATTCCCCCGGGCAAGGCATTGGCTGCAGGCCTTTTTTATTTCATAATGCGCCGTCATGCTTCGGCTGTTCAAGCTGGAGCTCACAACCTGTTTTCAGCAAGGAGCCCGCGCGAAGATGCCCCTGGTACTCGACTACGATTCGACGATGAAACTGTATGAACGCTGCGGCGAGAAGAAGATCGTCATGGCGCGGATCGGCTATAGCGACCAGGACCAGATCCAGGGCATCGTGCGCGGCGCCGCCCGCTTCGCCGCGGAGCACTCTATCGAGAGCCTGCCGATGGGCATCTTCTCTACTGTCGGCCATTACATCCTTCAGCAGCTGCCGCGCTATCTCGATGCAGGGCATGAGCTGCCCGCCGATGGCGGAGATCCGGCCGCCTACCACCGCCGCTGTATCCGCAACGCCCGCCTCGCCGTCAACTTCATGAGCATCCTGACCGAGGAGGGAGATGCGGACTTCGGGAGGGTGGCGCTCACTCATCATTACGACCACGGCCATCACACCCTGCCCGGGGGGGTGGTTTCAGAGAACGAGCTGCTGCGCCAGCCGGAATTTATCGATCTCTTCTCGAGCGTCATGTTCGACGACACCCACTCCCCTTTTGACGACAATTGCCGAAACTCGGCGGAATACCGCGCTTTTCTTGAGGCTGAGGGGCGCAAGAAGGTCCTCGAGGGCTGCCTCGAGGAGGTTGCCGCCGGCGGCGACGGGCTCGATGCATCAGCCTGCACCAACCCGGACCAGATCGAGCAATTCCTCGAGCGCACCGGCTTCGAGCTGGTGGTCCCGAACATCGGCACTGAGTCGATCAACGCGCAGCAGGTCGGGGTCCAGTGGCAGGTACTCGAAGAGATCGACAAGCGCGGCATCGGCCCTCGCCTGATCGTACACGGCTTCAGCTCCATCAAGGCGCTCGAGGTCGAGCAGCAGCGCCGCCTGGGACACCTCGGCGTCGTCGGCATGAACGCCTGGAGCTACATTCCCCAGCACATCGGTCCGCAGCTGCTGGAGCGCTCGGCGAAGATCCTCTCGAGCCACGACGAGAAGCTCGGCGGCTACCCGGTCGACTTCGATGGGGATGGCCAGCCGGTCTACTCCGAGTCCCGTGATGCCAATGTCTTCTTCGGTCCTGTGCTTGACCAGGTGCGTGATCTAAAGGTCCGCCTGATCGCCGACAGTGTCTACGAGATTCTCGGCAACCTCGGCTATGCCGCCTTTGGCGCGGATGCCTCCTGAGCTTCCGATGCCGGCATCTTCTCCGGATACCCGCTTGTAGAAACCCTTCGCCGGCGCCGCGCTGTCCTTCGCGATGGCGAGCTCCGTCTCCTCTTTGAAGAAGCCGCCCAGGCGTCCGCAGAAGCCGGAGAGGATCTCTATATCGAGCGGCTCAAAAGTCGAGCGCTTCTCGATGTAGACCAGCCCGGCCACCTCGCCGGAAACAGTGACAGGCGCCGCCGCGTACGCGCCGCCGTTTTCCGCATGTTCGTCCGCGGCCCGGACCGGGCGTTTGCGCCAGCCGGGGATCGCTGTGTCGATAACAGAGTCGAGGAATTCGTTGGGGAGCTCTCCCGGTTTGCCGCCCGCGCCATGGAACTGGCGGGCCTCGAAGTTCAGCTGGGCGAGGTGCTTGACCGTCATCGCGGCATGGTCGACCCGGAAGGCCGCCAGGAAGCCGGCCTCCAGGCGGTCGGCCAGTCTGCCCAGGTACAGCTCAAGGTTGGTATCACCGGCGGTGTCGCCATCAAGATCGGCGCAATCCGCGGAGACCACCTCCCGCGCGGCGGAGCCGCGGCGGGCAAGCTCCCCAGGCGAGCTCTTTTCCAGGCCCGTGACGGTCATTCTCATCTGATAGCCTCCGAGGCTGATCGCGTCTCCATCTTGGAGCAGCGCTCTCTGGACCTTTTCGTTGTTAACCAGCGTCCCGTTCTGGCTGTGGAGATCTTCGATCCAGAGGCCGGAGTCTTCGAGCGACAGGCTCGAATGATGCCGTGAGACTCTTCCGTCTGGAATCACGATCTCGGCCCCGAGATCTCGGCCTGCAAGAACGGACCGCCCCTCGTGCAGCTCGAGGCAGAACACTCTGCCGTCGGCAGCAGTGAGGCTGAACTCGAGGGTCTCCACCTGGTGAGCCGGACTCATCTCGGGTCTCTCCGGCTGTGACGAGCCGTCGGCCTGCTTGTTCTCTTCAAGATCTTTTCTCTCCACCAGCGCACCCGGCGCTTCGCTCTCAGACTACAGCAGGAGAGGCCTCCTCCTCAAGCACTAGTGGCCGCGTACTGTTTAGAAGGTTCAACCGTACGCGGGAAAGAGAGCGCTGGGGGTTGTGGGAAACGCCCTAAGGGGCGCTCTCTTAACTGTTTGCGCCCGCGGGGGGTGCGCCCGGATTCTTTGCTGCCCTCTTGTCCGAGCCTTTTCCTGTTTTTCGTCCGGGCTTGAACTGGGGAGGTCTTGCGGGAATTTCGATCGCGAAGACCGTTCTTCCGGGCCAGTTCTTTCCCTTGTTC
>DODI01000333.1:4117-13974 GCA_003509045.1 Planctomycetota bacterium
CCCTTATGCCAGGAGATGTTCTGCTGCGCGTCTTTGAAGCTGATGGGTCCGGAAGATTTCTTTCCAGTTTCGTTCTCTTCGCCCTCTTTCGTCGCGGGCAGGATGAAGAGCCCCCGCCGGTCGCGGCCGTTGAGGAAACGGCCGATGACATCGAAGCTGAAGATCAGCCTTCCGCGAATTTTCTTGTCCCGCCGAATGGAAACGACAATGGAGGGGCTGTCGTTCTCAGGGTTCGGCCTGGCAAGGTCGAGGGCCCGAGAAAGGATACAGTCAAATACATCTTTGAGCTTGTCGCGGTCGGCTTCCATCATCAGGCGCTCGGGCAGGCCGTCGGTTCCGAAGGTGATGTCTCGGCCGCTGCCGAGCTCCCGCATGGGCCCCAGGCAGGTGTCGAGCAGCTTGCGGACGTCAAAGCGCTGCAGCCGCAGGGGACCGCTGGGTTTTACCTTCTTCAGTTTTTCTTCGTAGCGCGAGAGCTCTCGGCGTTTTGATTCGAGCGAGGCCAGGAGGTAACGGTCGCAGAGTGAGCGCGCGGCCTTCAGCAGCAGGACGCAGTCTTCCTCTGCCGGCGCGAACTTTCTGTCCACCCCGGGGGGGCCGAAGAGGAAGACCAGCTCGAGGCCTTTGCCGGTCGCTGGCGAGGCGATGAAGCAGCTCTTGGTGAGCAGATCTTTCCAGCCGGCCGGGCTGGAGGGGGTGGCCTGGAGGGCCCCGATGAGCGAGGAGGGAGCCTCGAGCCCCTGGCTGGAGTTTTCTACCGAGCCGTCCACACCGGCGGCGAGCTGGGCCAGGTCGAGCCGCATGACCGCATTCTCCGAGCGGAGGCTGACCTCCTCTTCGCCTTCCCGCGGGAGCCCATCCTGGCTCAGGAGCTGGAGAGAGGTCTCGGTTTTGCCGATCGATTCCGGCAGCCTGCCGAAGACGGTGAGGAATTCGATGCCGAGGGTCCGGCGGATCCGGGCGGTGGCGGAGTCCAGCCAGTTGAGGATGGGGCCCCGCTTGAAGGGGATGGCTGTGTTTTCCGGGGCCAGGGAATCCAGCACGCCGAGCTCCCACGCCTGACGCGCGGCGAGCACCCTCTCCTGCGCCATCTTCGAGAGCATTGCCGCGGTCCGGGTGAGCTCTTCCTCCAGGTCGCTGTCGAGCAGCGGGATCCTGCTGACCTCGTCGTTCAGCCGCGCCCTGGATTCTTCACTTGAGGGGATGATGGGGGCCACCGCTTCGTTGCCGGCTTTCTCCATGCTGCGCTTCTCCGCCTGGGTGAGCTTGCCCAGCTTGCCGACACGCTTCTGGATTCGCGACCGGTTATCTTTTGCAGCGAGTCTTCTTCCGGCGATGAGGACCGCGAGAACCCTGCTCTCGACGATGATCGGCGCCGCCAGCTCCTGAAGACCCATATAGCACCGGGCGCGGAAGTGGCTTTCCAGGCCGGTTTCCGGCTCTGCGTCAGTTTCTTTTTTCAGCTCACGGAGCGCTCGCTCGGCGAAGTGCTTCTCGCAGCTTCGGCAGGCGGCATCGGCTCCGGCGAAGGCGCTCTCGCCGTTCTCTTCCCCGTGACGCAGGAGCGAACAGAACGGGCTGGCCGTGGGCTCATCGATTGAGCAGAGAACCTCAGCCTCCTCGCCATCTGCCTCGACAAGCAGGAGATTGGAGCCGAGCAGCTCCGTCATTCCTCTGGCAAGAAGAGCTGAGAGCTCATCACTGCCGAGCAGCTCGGTTAGTTTTCCGGGACGATAGGGCCACATGAACCGCACCTCTAATTCGTCGTATTGAATCGACCGCGAACCATCCATTGTACACTTTCCTTCGGCCCTGTCTTCCCCCGAGGGAGGCGATTTGGTCATCGACCATGGAAGGATCAGCGCTGGTAGATCGGCAGGTAGCGGAACTCGACGCCCAGGGAGAGGATCGCCATCGCGGTCGTGTAGATGGCCCCGGCCTGCTCCTCGTGGGTGGCTCCGGGCGGCGGCGGCCAGCTGCCGTCTTTACTCTGCTTTGCCAGCAGCAGCCTCTCACTCATGGGCTGCCATTGTTTCCAGTAGTTGCCGCCGAGCTGGTACATGCCCTGCGCGGCGTAATAGGCTCCGTAATAGAAAAATGGCCCCTTCCATTTCAGAGGGTGCTTGAGCAGCCAGTCACCGCCACGGCGCGCCTCGGGTGAGCCGTGCTCTCCGCAGATCTCAAGGGAGAGGATGCCGGTTCCCGTTCTGCCGGTGTTGGGGTCTCCTCCCGGCTGGTAGGAGAAGCCGCCGCTGGGGTGGGCGCAGCGCTTGATGAAGTGAACCGCCTGGCGGATGTTCTTGTCCGGGACAGGCAGCCCGGTGTCTTTCGCCGCGCGCAGGGCGAGCAACTGCCAGCCGCTGACGGAGATGTCGGAGACCTCGGAGGAGGGCGTGTAGCGCCAGCCGCCGATGTTCCATCGATCTTTCGGTACATTCTGGGCTCTCAGGATCAGGTTGATGGCTGTTCGGTGAACCCGGTGAACCAGCTCCAGCCCCTTACGCTTCGAGTCGACCATGCCAATGACCTCGCCCAGCATGAGGGAAGAGATGCCGTGGCTGTAGAGCTCTCCGTGGGAAGTATCGCGAATGATCAGTCCGCTCTTCTGGTTGGCGGTTACCCAGGCGACCGCTTGCTCGACGCGGCTGCCGTAGGGGCCGCGGCCGGGCTCGTGCCCCCTCGAGAGGAAGGCCAGGGTTGCAAGGCTCACGATGCCGGTGTTCCGGCCGTAGCCCGGAGAGGTCCAGCCGCCATCCTCCAACTGCTTGGAGGCCAGGAACTGAAGGCCTCGGTCGACAGCCCGGGTCACGGGGGTCTCGGCGTAGATCTCGCGAAACTTTGGTATGCGTATCTTTTGCTGTTCAACCCGCGGATTATCCGCGGCCCTCTTCTCCGGCTGCGAAGGTTTCTCCTGAGGCGAGAGAGAATTCGCGAGCACGACGAGCAGGACTGCCGGCGCGGCGATCCAGGGCCCTTTTCGGACGGTGGCACTCATAATGGAATTCTAAGCGAGACAACCGCCCTATGGCGCCCTCAATCCAATTTTTTCACTTGTTCCGGCAGCCTCATTTCCTGATCGCGCGCAGGTAGATGCGCACCAGGTCGCGATAGGCCGGCGGGAAGGCCATGTCTTCCAGGCCGCGGGCCGAATCTTCACTGCTGGGCTCGAATTCTTCACCCCGGGTGCCAGTCTGCCAGACGAGTCCGAGGCGCGCGGCCTCCGCCTCGAGCAATCTCGAGACCAGGGCGCCCTCCTCGCCGGTGGGCAGGACGACACTCTCGAGCTGCCGGCGAATGGCTCTGCCGGCAAGCAGGAGCTGGGATTTTGCCGCGGCGTTCTTTTTCCGGGCATCGTCTATCTTGCCGCCGGACATGAGCCGCGCGGCCTGCCGGGCGTTTTTGAGCGCCGATTGAAGCGAGGAATAGGCTGACCGTTCGCCGGCCTCGGCAAGGGTCTCGATGGCGCGCGCGCGCACCCGGTCGAGGTCGGTGAGGAAAACTCCAAGCTGGAGGTTCGTTTCTCCCAGGGAGTCGACTGCGGCCTTCGTCGAGCCGGCGCTGAGCTCCTGCCCCGCCTTCCTGATACTCTCTTTCAGCGGCCCCGTTGCGGCGGCGGCCTTTCGGTAGGCCTTGAAGATGGCCGGCAGGAGCATCGAGAGCTTGAAGCCCGCTTTCGAGAAGCCCGCCACCAGTTCATCTATATCCTGCTCGATCTTCTGTTCTTTTTCGATGAGCTTTTCGAGCGCCGGCGGATTTGCGCCGGCCGCAAGCGCGAGCCTCGCCTCCTCCTCCAGGTAGCGCGCGTTTTCAGCGGTACCACTGCCAAGTTTCTGGAGAGCGGCTATCCTGGAGATGAGCTCGATGAGCATATTGGCGGCCGGAATCCGGTCCTCCATCGCGCTGGCCAGCTCTTCCTGGGCGGCCTCGGCCTCGGCAAGCTGCTCCGGGGTATTTTCTTTTTCTTCCAGCAGCTTATCGAGAAGTCCTGAGGCCTCCTTTCTGAGCCTCTCCAGCTCCAGCAACTTCTCCAACTCGCGGCGCGCCGATTCGAGTTCTCTGCTCAGCTCAGTACGTTCCGCCGCCTTCGTTTCCGCCACGGCCGCGGCCGTGGGCCGGTCGAGTTTTTTACTCGCCTCTCCCCGAGCGCTCTTCGCCAGGGCGATCGCCTGCTCCATGCGCGCCAGGCCTTCCCCCAGGCGAGCCAGGGCTCCGGCGGGATCTTCCGCCATCACGCGTTCGAGGGCCGCGGAAAAGCTCGCGGCAGCGGCCTCGAGATGGGCGAGGATGTCGGCTCGCGACCTGAGCTTGCCGAGCCTGCGGCTGAGCTCGCGAGACCCCTTCAGGGCGGCTTCAAGCAGCAGCCGCGCGCGCATCGCGATCAGTTCGAGGTCTACGGAGCCCGTTTCGGCCAGCTCGCCCGCCTCGCTGACAAGCGTCTCGATGTTCTTACCGCTCAACTTTTCCAGTTCCGTCGAGTCCAGGATCTCCAGGGCCTCGGCCAGCTTCCGGGTCTCCGCGGCCGCCTTGAATACGTCAGCCGCGGCGGCCGAAAGGAGCAGCTCCCGGTCGTCCCTGTCTGTGGAGAGGGCTCGGCGAAGGCTGGTGCCGGCGCGGGACAGCGGCCCGGAGAGGATCTCCAGGAGAGCCGTCGAGGCGCGCTCGAGGTTGCCCACCTTGCCGGGGTCGGCTCCCGCGTCGGCGCCCTGGCCGGCATCCTGGCGAAGCTCCCGGGCGAGCCTCTTCGCCTGCCGGACCTCTTCGCTCCAGGAGACCAGCGCCTCAACGATCAGCTCGCCGCCTTTTTCCGAGGAGATGACGCTCCCGGTCGAGGAAGCTTTCAATGTCCGGCCATGGCTGTCGAGTCCTTCCGCGAGGCGGGCAAGCCTCTCGCTGAGGCTGCCCCTGTTGCTTCGCAGCCACAGAGCTGTGTCGGCTATGTCGGCCAGGGATTCCTGCCGGAGCTTCTCGAGGGCCCCGGTCGCCTCTTCAAGCAGCGAGGCGCAGCTTCGGGCCTCGCTGGCGGCGGCCGGAAGATCCACGGGCTCAACGCGCAGCAAGGCGAGGGCTCTTCCCGCGGCCTCGCGCGCCTGCGAGGTCTTGTCGACAGCCGGGTAGAGTTTCTCAGCTTCGATTCTCTCCGCCGGCCCGGAGGACGAGCGCAACCGCAGCAGGACGGCATCCAGGGCCTCGATGAGATCTGCCTGGGATCTGCGCGCGAGGCTGCGCCCAACCGCCTGCAGCTCCTGGAGCTCCTTCAGGCGCAGGGCAACCGACTCCTCGCCGGCAGAGATCCATTGCAGCAGCTGCAGCGAGCGTCCCAGCCAGAGGGTGGGCTCGAGCTCTCGCGCGGCCCTGGCAAGGCCTTCAACGAGCACCATCCCGTCTTTTCTCTCCCTGGCCCTGCGGGCCTCCGCCTCCGCGGGATCCGCCTCGCTCATCGAGGCGGGATCGTTTTCAAGGATTCTCTCGAGAAGCTCGGTCATGGCGCCCAGCAGCGAGACGGATTCAAAGTCAGGGTAATCGAAGTCGCGGCCGCTTTTATTTCTCCAGGCTATCCTCGAAAAAATCGCACGGGCGGCCGAGAGCAGCTCTCGCCGGCTGGAATTTTCCATCCAGGCGTCCTTCACCGCCTCCACCAGTCGGGCGACCTCGCTTTCGGGTACCTGCCATCGGAGCGATTCGCGGTTCTCGAGACGTGCGGCAAGGAGGAGCTCTTCGAGGGAGTCGATCCTGCGCGAGAAGGCTTCGGCTGCACGTCCCAGGGGGGCCTCGAATTCACCGGTCAGCGTCTCCTCGGCGGCCTTGCGGGCCAGTTCGAGCTCAGCCGTCAAGGAGGAGGTCATGGCTCTTACCGAGCCATCGAGCTTGGCGATAAGTTTTGAGCGCGAAGGAGGCAGGTCTCTCCGCAGGCGCTCGATGCCAGCTGAGCAGCTCAGGACAGCTCCGATTGTCTGCGCCAGCCTCTGCGCGCTCCTGGAGGGGAGCTCCCCGTCCCCGGCGTTCAGGAGTTCAGCCAGGAGCAGAGAGCAGTCGTGGGCGGCGAGCTGGAGGCTTTCGTACGCCTCCTCGAGCTCTTCACAGATCACGATCGATCCGAGCAGCTCCGCGAGCGCGGCAAGCGTGCCCTCTCCGCTTTTCCAGGCCTCCGCCGCGTTCTGCGTGCCGGCGGCCTGCCCTGGCGCGATGCCGGCGGCGGCATTCCATAAGGCTCCCGCTTCGACCTCAGCCAGGCTGAGAAGTCTGAAGGCCGCTGATTCCAGGGCTATGCGGTTGGCTCCGGGGAGGGGAGGTTTTCCCGCCGTCTCCATACACATGGAGGAAAGCTCCGAGCTGAAAGAGCGAATGGTGATCACGTTTTCGGCGGCGCGGTCGTCCGCGCCGGTGTTCTCAGCCTGGCCCCAGAGCACGCGGAGTTCTGCGATGCCTGCCCGCAGGTTTCGCAGCGAGGCCAGCCAGCCGGATCCTTCGGGTGAGTTTCCCGGCCAGGTCACCTTGAGCTTCAGCTCTCCGGAATGCCCCTCGCCTCCAAGGCCATCCCGGACCCTGAGCTTGAGGCCGAGGGTCTCCGGTGGACGAGCCCCGGTCGCCCCGATGCTGAAGGCGTAGATTGCGTCACGAAGCTCGGGGCGTTTCGCGGCGCTGATTTCCCTGAATACCGGCAGAACCCTGATCTCCAGGCCGGTTCGCAGGAGGAGCTCGATAGAGTTGATTCCATTATCGTCCTCCGCTCTGTATCTAAGCTTCAGAGAGCCGCTGCTTTCAACCTCGAGCTCGGCGTGGCGGGGGGCGAGTATGGCGATGCGCGGGGGGGTATCTGCCAGGGTTCGGATTGAATAGGCGGCCTTTTCCGCCGAGGTGATCCCGTCCGGTGTCTCCAGCTCGATGCGGTACTCGGCATCCTCAGTGATCGCGATTTCGCCGAAGGCTGCCAGTGCGCCATCGATTCTTCCTTCGAGCTTCTGCGCTCCAAGGAGGATGGTCGCCCTGGCCAGTTCCCTGTCCGCCTCCAGCAGGATTTCCGCCCGGCTGCCCTTGAGGGCGGAGATGTTGCCGCTCTTCTTCTCGATGGTTCGTTTTCTGCGGGCCGTGTATTCCGGGTAGTGATAGGTGATGGTGAAGTTGCGCGGTGCGGGCGGCTCTCTCACCTCGACGTGCTCCACCGGGCTGAGATAGTCTCCGCCGCGCACGCGAAAATCAAAGCTGGCGAGAGCCCTGATCTTATGGAGGAGCGTTCCTGGTTCGCCCCCGGCGGAGGAGAGGAGGTCGGTCGATTTCCAGCGGCCGTTGCCGGGAGAACGGGACTCGCGGCTGAGAAGCACCAGTTCGCCGGGCTTCCCGCGGTCTACGGAGACCTGGATGGACACCTCCTGGCCGCGGCCGACCACGGTCCGGTCGACCTCAACCAGCAGGAAGACGCTGGTCGGCCTCGGCAGCTCGGCAGAGGGATTGACAAGCCGCCTTCCCAGTTGCAGCATTCCCCCTGGGTCCAGGAGAGTGGCGGCAAGGGGCAGGATGCAGGCGACGCCGGCGAGAAGGAGAGCTCTGGAGGCGGCCCTTGCGGGCAGGAGCTTGTCGATTTTTACCTGCGGGCAGCGCCGGGCCGTGTCGGCGGCCAGGGACTCAAGCAGCTCGCGAGAGCAGCGGTTCTCGAGCTCCGGCCCGGGCCGGGAAAACTCGACCAGGCTCAGCAGGGCGCCTTCGAGGCTGGGATCTCTTCTCTCTATTTCGCGAGCGTATCTCAGCAGGGATCCTGGGCGAAGCAGGGGCAGGAGCACGAAGAGAGCAAGGGCCGCGCCGACCGCGACCAGGACGACCCAGGAGATGGTGAGTCGAGCCGGTGTCTCCAGTAGCAGGAACCTGTCGAGCGCCAGCGCAGGCAATACGAAAAGAATCACGGAGATGGTCCACGCCGCCGCTCCCCTGGCGGCTGCCAGCAGGCGATGGCGCCTGCCGAACCCCCTGAGCAGCTTGAGTGCCTCCACTGGCAGAGGCGTTGGTGAGTTGGTCTTGGACTCCGGCACGGCAGGTATTGTACAGCCACGAGGGCACCTGGGCGCCCAGCATTTCCCGCTTCGCTTTTCAGTCCTCCGCCGCCTAGTTCTCGAGTTTCCAGGATGCTATGAAGAAAGCATCTGTTCCGGAGATGGAGGGCCCGAGCCTGATCTTGTGTTCATCAAGGCAGGCCGCGGGGAGTCTCTTGCCGGCCCAGAACGATGGAGAGGGGGAAAATTCCGGGTGGCGTTCTTCGAAGAGCCGGACGACCTCGTCACATTCCGCCTCGATGAAGGAGCAGGTGACGTAGACAAGCCGCCCGCGGGGTCTCACCAGCGAGGCGAAGCGCTCCAGGATCTCGAGCTGCAGCGACTGGAACCGTCTGACATCTTTCTCTCCGTAGCGGTTTTTCGCTTCCGGGTTGCGGCGGAGTGTGCCCAGCCCGGTGCAGGGTGAGTCCACCAGTACCAGGTGCGCCCGCGGCAGGAGCTTGCTCAGGTCGCCGTGCTCGCCAATCAGGGCGTATTCGACCTGCCCTCCGAGGCTGGCATCCTTCGTTCGCCTGCGCAGCTCCTGGAGTTTTTTGTGATGTACCTCGCAGGCCACCAGCCTGCTCTGAAGGTGGGCGGGAACCTCAGCCCCCTCTTCTTCCCGGAAGATGATGTCGGCGAGGGCGAGGGTCTTGCCTCCGCTTCCCGCGCAGGCGTCGATGACCGTCATCCCGGGGGCAGCGTCGGTTGAATAGACGGCTGCCTGGCTGCCTTCATCCTGGATCTCTATCCAGCTCTTCCGGCTGGCGGTGGTCGCGGTCAGGTTGATCCGGCGATCGAGGCGGAGGCCGGTGGAGCTGAAGCTCGAGAGCTCAACCTCGGCCTCGGTTTCCCGTTGGAGGCTGCGCATTACCTTTTTCCTGGAGGCGCGTCTGGAGTTCACGCGCAGGTCGACGCTGGCCGGTGAGGAGAATTCACGCGCGAGCTCGAGGCCGCGCTCTTCTCCGTATTGTTTGTGGATCAGCTTTCCGAGCCAGAGGGGCATGCTGCATTCGGCCGCGAATCGCTCTTCAGGGTCGGCTGGCCAGCAGTCCTTGTCGAGGAATGAATCGGAGGCGGCCTGCCTGACCTGCCCATCGAGGCTGTGGCCATCCAGGCCTCCCCATTCCAGAACGGCCTCGCAGGTCGGGGTGAGCTCCCAGGGGAAGACGCCCTCCTGCGCCATCGCCAGGATATCAAGCAGGAAGCGTCCCTGCTCCGAGTTGCTCTCGAGGGCATCGAGGTTTCGCAGCTTGAGCCAGGCGAGCCAGCGGGGCCTCGCGCGGTCATGGAATCGCAGCCAGGCATAGACGGCCTCGGAGATGAAGCGCCGATCGCGGCTTCCGAGGAAGCGTCTGCCCCTGAAAAACCGGCCGACACGCGCATCGGACGGATAGGGTCCGGGCTCGGCGACCTCGCCGATCAGCTCCAGTGAAAGTCCCAGCAGGGAGGTAGGTTTCAAGACAATGTCCTCGAAAGTGGTTTACGTGTAGGGCGGTGTATTGTATTGATCGCCCCGGCGAGGTCCAGAGGATAGACTGCGGTAGTCTAATGAGCGAAACCATCGCTCCGGATTGCGTAAGACAAGGATCTGGAATTACTACAGGGAAGGCAGCCGAAGTTGAGAGCAGCGTTTTTCGAGGAACATGGGGGACCGGAGGTCCTGAAAATCTGTGAGAGGCCGGATCCTGAGCCGGGTCCCGACGATGCTCTCGTCGAGGTTTCAGCCTGCGGCCTGAATCATCTTGATATCTGGGTCCGCCTTGGCGGTAAGCGTAACTTTCCCCTGCCGATCATTCCAGGCAGCGATCCCGCGGGGGTGGTGCTGGAGGCTCC
>DODI01000581.1:0-2989 GCA_003509045.1 Planctomycetota bacterium
GAGCGAATGATGGCGATGTCATCGGCCATCTTCGCGCACCAGGGCATAAAGTCGCTGATGTACTGGCCGCTCTTGCCGTGCTTCCTGAATTTTGTCAGGTGCCCCTGCACCCTCAGCTTCTGTCCCTGCAATTGAGCGATGGGCTGCCCCCTGGTGATGGACTCCGGCATGGGCTTACCGTTCATTTCGTCCAGCCTCGGCTTGTAGTCGAAGGTCTCCAGGTGAGAAGGTCCCCCGGCCATACACAGAAAGATGACTCGCTTGGCCTTTGCCCTGGGCAACAGGTAGGCTGGGCGTTTCCCTGGAGCGTGGTCTTCAGCCATCAGGAGATTATTTAAGGCTGCACTGCCCAGGCTTAAGCCCGAGCCGGCAAGAAAGGCGCGTCGATTGATGGGTGTGGGTGACATGTCAGCGTCGGAGGTTGGTTTCGGCGAGATTCAGGATGCCGCGGGCAACGGTTCTCCACTCCTTCTCGTCCCTGGTTTCTGGTGCGGTGAATAGTTGCTTGAGCGTTTTACGTTCAAAGTCGTCCGGCTTGCGGCAGACAGCCTGGCGAAAGGCGAAATCCAAACATGAATCGGTTGAGGGGCCACCCTCGGCCAGGATTCTCCTGGCGAAGGCTTGTGCAGCCTGCACGAAGGTTGGGTCATTGAGCAGGACCAGCGCCGCCAGCGGCGTGTTGGAACGGGAGCGTCGGGCGGTGCATTCCTCGCGGCGGGGGGCATCGAAGGCCTTCAGCATGGGGTGGAGGAACTGGCGCTGCCAGTGCATGTAGAGTCCTCGACGCCATTGCCGCTTGTCAGTGTGATGGGCGTACTTACGAGCGGGAAAGTTAAGGTGGCGGTAGTAGCCGGCGGGTTGGTAGGGCTTAATGCTGGGGCCGCCAACCTCTCGAACGAGCAGGCCGCTGATGGCCAGGGCGTTGTCGCGAATGGACTCGGCAGGGAGGCGCCGGACAGCCTGGAAGCTGACCAGGCCGGCTTTCGGCAGGGAGGCCTGGCGATAGGCGCGGCTGAGAGTGATTTCCCGGATCAGGGTCTTCAGCTTCCAGCTCTTTTCAACCAGGCGCAGGGACAGGTTGTCGAGGAGGTCGGGATGTGCCGGGGCAAGACCTTGTCCTCCAAAGTCGCTGAGGCCAGGAGCCAGTCCCCGGCCAAAGAGCAGGTACCAGATTCGATTGGCAAGAACACGGGCATTGAGCTTGCCGATTCCCTTTTCGGTATCGGTGAGCCAATTGGCCAGGTCGAGGCGTGTGAGTCGTTTGCCGGATGCCAGAGCTCCCATGAATTCGGGAATCCCGGGCTCGACCACGGGGCCGCTGTCGTCGAGCCAGTCGCCTCGCGGCAGGATGCGGGTGACCCGCGGCCTGGTGGCTCGAGTGATCATGGTCTTCCTGGCGGTTTTCTGGAGGGAGGCGCGCTCGGCCTTGAGGGCTTTGATTTCAGCGGCGAGCACTGGGGCAGGTGTCTTTGCCTGCCGGGCTTGTTTGTCCGCGATGTTTTTCTCCAGCACGGTCAGCTGCCTGCGTCGTTTCCGGTTCAAGACACTGATTTCAGGTTCACGGCGTGTGGGCAGGCTGTTGGTCCCGTTCTTGAGGTGGGCGGTATCGTCGACATCGGCGAAGAAGGCCGACATGGCGTAAAAGTCCCTGGCTGTGTAGGGGTCGTATTTGTGGTCGTGGCATTGGGCGCACCCCATGGTGGCTCCCATCCAGACCTCTGAAACGTTGCGCACCCGGTCCGCGGCGTACATGGCGATGTATTCCTTCGCCTGAACTCCGCCTTCGTGGGAGGTCTGGAGCAGACGGTTGTAGCCCGTGGCGATGATCTGGCCGGTGGTGGCCTCGGGGAGCAGGTCCCCGGCCAACTGCTCGCGGGTGAACTGGTCGAAGGGAAGGTCATCGTTGAACGAATCGATCACCCAGTCTCGGTAGGGCGAGATGCTGTGGTCCTGGTCCCCGTGGTAGCCGACGGTGTCGGCGAAGCGAACCAGGTCGAGCCAGTACGAGGCCATTCGCTCTCCGTAGTGTTCGGATGCAAGAAGACGATCAACGAGGGCCTCGTAGGCCTTCGGGGTCGGGTTGGCCGTGAAGGCATCCACTACTCCGGGCTCAGGCGGCAGCCCGGTGAGGTCAAAATACACACGCCGAACGAGGGTGACGGGATCGGCATCCGGCGCAGGCTCTTGCCCGCTTTTCTCGATGTGACCCAGGGCAAAGCGGTCGATCCAACTGGTCGGCCACCCGGTCTTTTTTACGGTGGGTAATTTGTGCTTCCGGGGCGGCACATAAGCCCAGTGCTCCGACCAGCGCGCTCCCTCGGTGATCCATCTCGAAAGCAGCTCTATTTCTTCTGCCGTCAGTGATTTACCTGATTCCTCAGGCGGCATCCGCTCATCTGTATCGTCGGTTGTGATTCGCAGGTACAGCTCGCTCTCTTTGAGCTTGCCGGGGACGATAGCTCTCTTTTTGGGATCCCTGGCAGACTCCTCCAGGTCCAGGCGAAGCCGGCCCTTGCGTTTTTTCTTGTCGGGGCCATGACAGGAAAAACACTTATCCGAGAGAATAGGGCGGATCTCACGGTTGAAATCGACTGGGGGGGGGAGGTTCTCTGCGGAGGCCGCCGCCGTGACGAGCGGCAAAAGCGACAGCAGGAGCCCGTATTTCTTGTTCATACAAATATTCTTTTGATGCGTGGTTGGCGCCTCAAGACCCTCATTCTATTCAACCAGTCCGAAAAAGAAACACCCCCACACCCTAAGCGATGCCCCGGGCGATAAGCAACCAGGGGTCGCCCACTCAAGCCCCAGTCAGCCGCACCAGGCTGTCGATGCAGGTGACGGCCTCGCCCAGCTCCTGCGGTGAGGGGTTCCTGTAGTGCTTCAGCATGACCTCGGGGGTCTTCCAGCCGCCGAGCTTCTGGGTGGTCTCGAGGCTGATGCCGCTGCGGAGCAGGAAGTCGGTGCCGGTCTTGCGCAGGCAGTGGAAGGT
>DODI01000391.1:0-1265 GCA_003509045.1 Planctomycetota bacterium
CACGTCATCTACCCAGGCACGTGCGCGCATCATCGAAGGGAAGCCAATCGTGGTGACGGCGAGCAATACCGCATGGCGGATCTGCTCTTCGCTGCAGCCGGCGGCCAGGGCTTTCCGTGTGCTCGAATGGGTGGAGCTTTCCATGCCGCCGCCTATGCTGAGGCCCAGCTTGACGAGGGCCTGGACCTGGTCATCCAGGGGGCCCGCGCCTCGGGCAGCCTTGCCGAGGGATTCATAGGCGCTCACCAGCTCGGGGTGGTCTTTCTTCATCTGCAGATAGAATTCAGGAGGCTTTGCCATGTCTTCTCCCGGCGCCCTTATTGCATCGCATGCGGAGGCAGGGACCCGAGGCCCCTGATGCCGACGATCATAGCTTCCCGGGGCGTTTTTGACGACCCATCTATGGGTCGTTGGCCGCTCAATTGATGCGAAAGGGGCCGTGGAAGCAATCCCCCAGGGATCACCTTCACGGCCCCCTGCTGCCGGGCAGCCCGGCAGCACGCAACGGTTTTGTCTTAATTACAGCCGGAATAACTGTCGCAGCCGAGATCGCCAGGACTGCCCGGGACATCGGTGTCGGGTCCGCAGCCGGTGTTGACTCCTGGAGGTCCGGGAAGGGCGGGGGCGTTGCCTCCCTGGAAGAGATAGCTCAGGATCAGGACGGCATCAGTCAGGCTGATCTGGCCATCATTGTCAGAATCGGCGGCTTCCATACAGCCAGGAGCCTCTCCTCCTGTGAAGAGATAGTTCAGAACGATAATCCCATCGGTGAGCTCAAGGGAGCCGTCACCGTTTCCGTCTCCGCGGGAGAAGACATCCGTCTCGTCGGTGCTGGCAAGCGTCAAGGAGAAGCCGCCGGCCGCGCCCGGCTCTTCACTGCTGACGACGATGGAGTAGCTGCCAGCCTCGAGCCTGAGGTTCAAACAGGCAGAGTCGGTGCCCGCTCCGCAGTTGTCGTTAAACGAGACCTCGTCGCAAAGATCGTTAAAGAGGGCGACACTCGGGTCAAAGTTTTCCGAGGCGACCGAGATGCGGCCCTCGAAGAATTCGTCCACCCGGAAGGCGTAGACCTCGATCAACTGTTCAAAGGGCGGCAGGGTGCACTCGCTGATGCCGAGTGTTCCATTGAGGGTCTGCTGGGGGGAGATGGTGTCGACACGGCATTGGACGCAGAAGTTGTCTCCACTCTCACAGACGGCATTCAGGGCAAAGCCGCCGGCAGCTCCTGCGCCGAAGCTGCTGACGCCGATGTAGTAGATGCCGCC
>DODI01000391.1:1617-9342 GCA_003509045.1 Planctomycetota bacterium
CCAGCCGGGAGTTGAGTCCGTCGCCCCCATCATCGTCCTGGGCAATGAGCTGGCAGTTCTCATCGTAGAGCTGCATGTATGTGTCATAGTCCCCGGTGAGGTCAATGGTCACATCGCCGCCGGCGACGACGATGCTGTAGAGGTCGAGCATCTGTCCGCTGAGCCTCCGGCATTCGGTCATCGGGAAGACGCCCTCTTCCGGAATGCCGCAGCTCATCAGGGCGACCTCGCAGTCTCCGCCGCAGAGCTCAACAGCCTCTCCACAGCTGGTTGAGAGGAAGTAGGTTCCGGCCACACCGCCCGAGCTCCAGGAGCTGACGCCGATGAAATAGGTTCCGGCATCAAGGTTCTGGAAGAGGAGGGAGTTCAAGCCCGCGCCGCCATCGTCGTTGAAGGCGATACGGTTGCAGTCGGCATCGTAGAGTTCGATCCAGGTGTCGAAATCAGGCGAGTTGAGGTCGATCGTGAGCTCCTGGTCTTCTTCAAGTGTGATCTGGTAGATGTCGACCTCCTGGCCGTTGCTGTTGGGACGCAGGCAGCCGGTCTCGGGGAAGACTCCCTCGGTATTTTCTCCGCAGGCGAGCTCTCCCACCTGGCAGTCCGGGCAGACGTTCTCGGGCAGGATCGCTTCACGGCACTCTACCGAGAGGGTGAAGGAGCCGGCGCTTCCGATGACCGTGCTGCTGACTCCGACAAAGATGGGGCCACCAAAGCTCTCGACGCTCAGGCGCGCGGTGTCGCCGGCGGTACCGGCGGCGGCTATGGTCACGCAGCCCGCATCGTAGACCGCAAGATAGGGCGGAAAGTCCGGGGATTGCAGGGCAAGAATAAGCCGGCCTCCTTCAGGCGGAAGGTCAATCATGTAGAGGTCGACATCTTCTCCGGTTTCGCGCGGGCAGCCGCTCTCGGGAAAGGTCCCCGTCGTTTCGGCTCCACACTCGGCCTCGGAGATCACGCAGTCATTGCACAGGGCGGCCTGGTCAAAAGGTTCTGTGCAGCTTGCGGTCAGGGTGAAGTTTCCGGCGCCTGCGACCGAAAAGCTGCTGGTACCAACAAGGTAGGAGCCGGGGTCCAGCTGCTGGGTGATGCGGGAATTGAGCCCGTCACCGCCATCGTCGTTCAGCTGGATGAGATTGCACTCCATGTCATAGAGGGCGAGATAGGTGTCGTAAGCAGCTGTCAGGTTAAGCGTGACCTGCTCGCTACCCTCGACCACCTCGAGGGTGTAGAAATCGACTGGAGTTCCGCGTTCCAGCTGGCAGGCGCTCTTGGGGAAATCAGCCGTAAACGGCGTCCCGCAGGGGAGATCTTCAAAGATACAATCCGGCGAGCAGATGTCTACGATGGGCGGTTCGATTTGCCAGGCATGGGCAACCGAGCTCAGCGAAAGACAGAATCCCACAACCGTTAAAACTGACAATGAGAAGCCAGAGATTGACAGATTCGACGAATCCCGGCGGCAATTTTTTTCCATCATGGAAATACGCCTGCTTAAAAGAATTTAGTTAATAATTGATCCGAGTGGGAGTTCCACGAATACCAAAAGTGTATCAAATGCCCCATCTCCCAGACGGAATTTTACAAATGAAACCAAATATCGAGTGTCCATGCCACGCCCAAGGTATGCAACGCCTTTTTTCCCATTAATACCGCTTTGAGCTAGTGCGTACTCAGTACGGTCTGTGCAGGGTATAATACCGGTCCTTCTATCGAGGGCGCCTGTTTCCGACTGATTGCGGGCGCCAGGCTTTCTGATAGCGCAATGTAAGGGCTTCCGATGTTGTTTAATCTGCAATCGTGGGTTTTTTCCGCGGGCATCCTGCTCTTCATGACAGCTGCAGGGGCAGCCGACTGGCAACAGTTTCGAGGGCCCAATTCCTCTGGTATAGCCCCAGGTTCCTCGCCTCCCGTTGAATTTGGTCCCGGGAAAAATGAACTTTGGAATATACCGATGGGGGCAGGCCACAGCTCCCCGGTTGTTGTTGGCGAGGTTATCTTCCTGACGACCTATGACAAGAGCCGGAAGAAGCTCGCGGTTGTCTGCATCTCTCGAGCCACCGGCGAGACTCGGTGGGAAAGGGTTGTACCGGCAGACCGGATCGAAAAAGGGCACGCGTCGTTTAATCCGGCCAGCAGTACGCCGGCATCCGATGGCCAGCGGGTGGTCGCCTACTTCGGTTCGTTTGGCCTGATCTGCTTCGACCTGGAAGGGAAAAAACTCTGGCAGCGGAAGATGCCGCTGACCAGGACGTTCGGCGGCAATGCGACCTCGCCCGCGATTGTCGGGGACAGGGTTGTTCTCTACCGCGGCAATTACGTTGATCACTTCCTGCTGGCGGTTGACAAGGTCACCGGCAAGGAGCTGTGGAAGGTTCCGCAGCGCGAGCCGTTTTCCGGTGAGATGGCCTGTACGGCCTGCCCGATTGTCGCAGGCGACAAATTGCTGGTGCACACCGCGCGCTCCATGCAGGCCTTTGAAATTTCCAGCGGCAAGCAGCTCTGGGTGGCCGTCTGCGCGACAACCGCGACCAGCACGCCGATCCTTGCCGGCAAGGAGGTGATCGTCGCCGCCTGGAACAAGATGGGAGAGCCGGCGCTCCGCCCTGAATTTCCCGACTTTAAAAAATTAATTACCGATCATGACAAGGATGGGGACAAGCTGATCAGTCGCGATGAGCTGCCGACGTTGTGGATCTTCCATCGTCCCGATGGCGCGGAGGCGCCTCAGAACGGCGCCACCATCCGTTTTGAGCGAGTTGACAAGAACAACAACCGCGAGATTGATGCGGATGAGTGGTCCGCCCAGCTTCAGGGCCTTGAGAAGCTCCGCGCCCGCTATAAAACCCATGGCATGCTGGCCATCCCCCTCGATAGTAAGGGGGAGGTTGAGGCGAACGAGATTCGTACGCTTGAGACACAGGGGATCCCCGAGGTGCCCTCTCCGCTTTGCGATGGGCGCTACGTCTATTTTGTCAAGAACGGGGGTGTGCTCACCTGCCTCGAGCTCAAGACGGGCAGGCGGGTGTATCGAATGCGAACCCAGGGCCGCGGAACCCACTACGCCTCCCCGCTCATTGCCGGGGGCCATCTTTTCACGATTGCCGGAGATGGACGAATCTCAGTGCTGACGCTTGGGCCAAAGCCGAAGTTGCTCGCGGCCAATGAAATGCGGGGCCGCGTCTATGCAACCCCCGCGATTTCCGATGGCGTGCTCTATGTACGAACCCATTCGAAATTATTCGCCTTCGGTAAAAAATAGGTCCGCGCTAGAATTGGCAATCGATCTCGCTGGCGCGCTTCAACTTACGGAGGTAGTCCGCGTTGGAGATCTCCCGCGCTCCGAACTGGCTGAGGTGGTCGGTCATGTACTGGACCTCGAGCAGCAAAAAGTCGTGGCGCTTGAGGTGTTCGACAAGCGCGGCCAGGGCGACCTTCGAAGCGTTGGTGACACGGTGAAATTTTGATTCCGCCATGAAAGCTCCGCCGGCCTGTACTCCGTAGAGGCCGCCGACGAGGCGGCCTTCCAGCCACACCTCGATGGAATGGGCCCTGTTGAGCTGGTGCAGCTGGTTGTAGAGTTCATGAACGCGGTCGGTAATCCACACCGGCCGCCCCTCTCCACAGCCGATCATCACCTCGGCGAAGGCCCGGTTGGCCGTGACCTCGAAGCCCCCGTGCCGGATGGCGCGCTGCAGGGAACGGGAGATGTGGAATTCAGACAGCGGCAGGATCGCCCTTGGGTCAGGGCGGAACCAGTAGATCAGGTCGTCCTCGTCATCTCCCATAGGGAAGATGCCCTGGCTGTAGCCCTCCAGGACGTTTTCAACCGTGAAGGGTCTGTCGAACTCAGTTTCGATAGGGATATCCACAGCAGCCATGATAAGGCCAACGCGGAGGCGCCGGCATCCAGATTGTTCAACTTGACGGCAGGAGCGGTCAGGCACTTCCGGGAGGACAGCCCTCGAGACTGCGCCGCAGCAGGTCCAAGGCCCGGGTGGCGGTTTGCGTTCTAACCAGGTCCCGCTGTCCGGAGAAGATTTTTTTCTCAACGTGGACGGCTTCGTCATCGGGCCCGGCGAGCCCGAGGTAGACAAGCCCGACGGGCTTCTCTTTGCTGCCGCCGCCGGGGCCCGCGATTCCAGTTACGGAGATTGCGTAGGTCGAGGCAAAGCGTTTTCGAGCAGCCAGGGCCATCGCTCTGCAGACCTGAGGCGAGACGGCTCCTTCGCGTTCGATGAGCCGTGCATCGACATCCAGCATGGAGGACTTGATGGTGTCCTGGTAGGCGACCACGGAGCCGATGAAATATTCCGAGGATCCGGCTCGATCGGTCAGCCGCTTGGCGATCAATCCCCCGGTGCAGGACTCGGCCGTGGCGACGCTCGCCCCGCTTGCCACCAGGAGCGCATGGACATGGCCCACGAGTGAAATGTCGAGAGGTTCTCCGGAAGCTTCCTTCAGGCCTTCGGGCAGAAAGAAGATGTCATTTTTAAACTCGCTCTCCAGCAGCAGCCTGGCATCGTCGAGCAGGGAGTGCTGGTCCTCCTGGTGCGAGATGAACTTGAGCAGGAGCTCGCCGGGACGCGCGCTGATGCCGTACTCGAGCTTTTCCCTGTCGATAGCGAGCTGCTGGATTTGATCCTCGACCCAGCTCTCCGGCCGTCCCATGATCTTCGCCCGGAGAATGCGGGGAGCAGAGAGGTTGAAGTGACCAGTGAGCTCCTTCGCGAGGCTTTCAGAAAAGATGGCTCGGAGCTCGAACGGAACACCCGGCAGGGCCGCGACCAGGCCCCGCTCGGTCTTCACAACGCTCGCCGGCGCCAGCCCGACGGGGTTCTGCAGAACCAGGGCCCCTTCGACCACCTCGGCCTGTTTGTAGAAATTACCGGGGATTTCCGCTTCCGAGGCGACGCGTTTCAGTGCTTTCTTCCGCATGTTCTCGCGCGCGGTTTCATTTCTTGTGACGCCGCGTCCGAGGGCGCGGGCGAGCGTTCCGATGGTGAGATCATCCGCGGTCGGACCTAGTCCCCCGCTGATGATGACCACCTCCGCGCGCTCGCACAGCTCGCTGAAGGCCTCCTCGAGCCGCCTCTCGTCGTCGGGGAGCAGCCGCAGCTCTTCAACGTGGAGGCCAAGCATAGTCAACTCCGTAGCGAGGAACGAGCCATTCGCATCGCGGGTCTCTCCCCGGGTGAGCTCGGAGCCGGTCAGACAGATAATCGCCTTGGGTCGGGTCACGCCGCTTTTTCCTCGAAGCTGCCCCCGGGCCGGGGGCGTGCCTTGTAAATGGCCGGCAACCGATGAGGTTGCGCGAGCTGGTCGAGGAGCAGGTTTACCACCACCGCCGCGGCAGAGCAAGAGGGCTGGGGCCTGCCCGAGCGGCTTTTGGTTGCTGGCAGCGTAGTTGCGGCGGTGTTAACATACCGCCCTGAATTCGAGCGGCGCACTTTTAAGCGCCTGTTTGTCCGCTGGAGGCTCCAAGGCATGTTTGAAGGCATCACCAAGCGTTTTTCCGGGATCCTCGGCAATATTGCCGGGAAGAAGATTTCCGAGAAGAATATCCGCGAGACGCTTCGCGAGATACGGGTCGCGCTCCTGGAGGCGGATGTCGCCCTGGAGGTCATCAAGGAGTTCCTCCAGAAGATAGAGAAAGAGGCCCTGGGGGAGAAGGTCCTCGGGGGCGTCGAGCCCGGGCAACAGTTCATCCAGATTGTATTTCAGCATCTCGTGGAGCTCATGGGGCCGGTTGATCCGGCCATCAATTTCCAGTCGAAGGGGCCGACCGTCATACTGATGGCGGGCCTTCAGGGTAGCGGCAAGACGACGACCTGCGGCAAGCTGGCAATCATGCTGCGCAAGCAGCACAAGCGCCGCCCTCTCCTGGTGGCGGCCGACATACAGCGTCCCGCCGCTGTCGACCAGCTGCGAACGCTTGGTGAACAGATCAAGGTGCCGGTTTTCTCTCAGCCGGGAGAAAAGCCCCCGGGAATCTGCGCCGAGAGCCTCAATGAGGCCAGCCGCCTGGGCTGCGACACCATCATTCTTGATACTGCCGGGCGTCTCCATATCGATGAGGAGATGATGGGCGAGATCTGCGAGATCGCCCGGGTCACCAGCCCTCACGAGATCTTCCTGGTCTGTGATGCGATGGTTGGCCAGGACGCTGTCAAGAGCGCGAGGGAATTCAACGAGCGCCTGGAATTGACCGGGGTCATCCTGACGAAGCTTGACGGCGATGCCCGGGGTGGAGCCGCCCTGTCCGTCAAAACGGTTACGGGCAAGCCCATCAAGTTTGTCGGTACGGGAGAGAAGCTTGAAGGTACGCTCGAGGAGTTTCGCCCCGAAGGCATGGCGGAGCGCATCTTCGGTTTTGGAGATGTGCGTGGGATTGTTGCCAAGGCGCAGGAGGTTGTCGATGCCGACGACGCGGCCCAGATGCAGAAGGATCTGCTCGAGGGCACCTTCACCCTGGAGCATTTCCTTGACCAGCTCCAGTCCGTAAAAAAAATGGCCGGGGGAAATATCCGCAAGCTGCTGGAGATGGTGCCGGGAATGGGGGCCCAGCTTGGCGACATGGATATCAGCGACGAGGACCTCGGTCATATCGAGGGAGTCGTCCGGTCGATGACGCTGAAGGAACGGCGTCGTCCGGAGATTCTGAATTCATCGCGCCGCGACCGTATTGCTCGGGGTAGTGGGCGCACCCGAATGGACGTCGATGACATGCTCAAGCAGTTCAACGGTATGAAGAAGATGATGGATCAGATGACTGGAGCCTCCAGCAAGGGGCCTCTCGGGAAGATCAAGGCCATGGCCCAGGCAAAAAAGATGATGAATGATCCCCACCAGATGATGCACCAGATGTCGCAGCAGATGGGGGCAGGAGAGGATCCGAAGCAGAAGAAATCCCGCGGCGGGTCGGCCCAGAACCGGAAGACCTCGAAGGCTGAGCTAAAAGCCAAGCGTAAACGTGAACGGAAGAACCGCCGCAAGAGCCGTCGACGTTGAACTCGGGTATTCAACCTCTCAAAAGCGCCTTACTCGGGCGGTTTTCCAGGATTCGGGTCCATTCGAATCGGAACTTCTTAAATACCTTGACCTTAAGGCTAAATTTGGGATAATTGTCCATCTTTTCCACCTTTCAGGGGACTCTCTGAAGGGCATTAAAGTATTTATTCAGAATGAGTTAAGGTTTTCTTGCCGGGCTTTTAGGCCCTGGTGAACAGTGTGCAATCGGAGGTAGCTGGATGTCGGTCAGGCTTCGCCTGAGGCGAATGGGGAAAACCCATCGACCTTTTTACAGAATTTGTGCCATTGAGCGGGGTCGTGCCCGCGATGCGAAATATATCGAGAGCATTGGTTACTACGATCCGTTTATTGAGGAGGCTTCCGAGAAGTTTCACCTCGATAAGGAGCGGGCGGAGTACTGGCTCAGTGTCGGAGCGACGGCTTCGGACACGGTTATGAACTTCTTGCGTAAAGCGGAAGTTGCGGGACTCGTACCGACAAAGAAGACCAAGGGCCGGCCGAAGCGGACTCTGAATGCTGAGAAGCGGGCTGCTCGAGATGAACGGCTGGCGCGTAAAAGAAAAAGAAAGCAGAAGGGGCTGAACAAGCAGCCGCCTCCAGCGCCCCAGGAAGAAGTTCCTGAAGCTGAGGCGGATGAGGCTCCCGAGGTTGAAGAGGAAGTCCTCGAGACCCAGAACGAGGCGGCTGAGAGCCAGG
>DODI01000132.1:0-3519 GCA_003509045.1 Planctomycetota bacterium
CCCGGTTCCCGCTATTCGGAACCAGACTCCCGGAGCGTCTGAATTAAAGCAGACGTCGTTCTCGGGGTCCGTGGATGCATCTGTTGTCTGCCCGTCAACCGTGACCTCGCCAACGGTGAGATCGAGCTCGATCGCTCCGCAGGGAAGGTCATTGTTAGAGAAATCGCAGGCGTCACCGATACCGTTGTCGTCTCGATCTGCCTGGTCCGGATTGGGAGCTTCGGGGCAGTTGTCCTCTTCGTCTAGGACTCCATCGTTGTCCTGGTCGTCGGCGGGAGCCGGCAATTCAGAGCTGATGTTGAGCTCGTAGTTCCCCGCCCCGGCGGCAAAACCGTGCACGAGAATGAAGTAGATGACGTCCATCTCGGAGGGCCAGGTCACGCTCGAGAGGAGCCCGGGGCAGGCGTCGTCGTTTTCTGCGGTGCAGAGCATGTTTTCGCAATCGCCCTCGAGTCCGCCGTCAAATACGCTCAGGCGGGTGTCGTAGAAGCTGCCGGAGCAGGTGGCGGCCGTTATGGACTCACCGGTTCCAAAGACCATATACCAGACTCCCGGTGCATCGCTCGCTCCGCAGGTGGCGTTTTCAGCGTCGGGAGTGGCGAAGGTGGTATCGCCATCGACCACCGCGACCATGGCCTGCTGTCCGTCAAGATTGAAGCCGTCTTCGAGGATCAGCTCATCCGCATCAAAGCAGGCATCGTTCAGGGGAGCCTCTACCACCTCAACCTCAGACAGGGTCAAGGAGTACTCTTCGCATTCATTCGGGCCGGTTGACGGGAAGATGCAGATAAAGTAGGTGCCGGCCGGGAGGAAACGGGTGATGCAGGAATTGAACGGGCTCTCGAGACCAAGCTCGTCCGAGTTGGGGCAGTTGGTGTTATTGGTGATTCCGCCGCAGCCTGAGTTCATCAGCTCCATGAAGGTGTCACAGGATGAGCTCGTCGACATGGTGACGAGCCCGTCTATTTCCTGGACATATTCGATGATGTCGTAGTTTCGCCCGTTTCCGAGCATGCAGTCTTGAGCATCGATACTGCCGATGAAGGGCTGCTCAGAATCAACGACACCGACCGTGCAATTGTTGCAATCTTCCGCGGGCAGGGTTGCTGTAAAGAGGCAGGATCCGATGACCAGGAGAAGAGACCTTCCGTAAGAACGGATACCGCTCAGTGACTGAGCATTTTTCATCGTTTCACTCCAAAGGAAGTTGTTGATGGCGACTACATTGTTGTCGGCTAAAACTGCAAACCCCGGTATAGGCTGTCTATTAAAAAAGACAGGCCGGGAACAGTAAAATAAAATTTGGCTATTAACGGTTCATCCTGTGAACTCAGGGGGCCGGGCAGATGTTTTCTTCCGAGCAACCTTCGAAGGTTCTACATTCTGATGGTACCCCGAGGTGATGGGCCGGGCCTCCGAGGAAGAGCCAGCTCAGCATCGAGACGCCATCGGAGATGTCGAGGCGCGCGTCTCCATTGAAGTCCGCCACCGCGAGGCTGGCCGCGCTGAAGGCTCCGTCCGCTTCCGGGCAGGGAATCCGCCTTCCGCCAATGAAGAGGAACTCGAGCACGGCGATCGGGTCGGAGATGTTCACCCTGGAGTCGGCGTTGAAATCGCCCGGAAGGGCCAGCGCTCCCGCGGATGTGCCGCTGACAAGCAGTTCGAATTCTCCCATCCAGGAGTCGACATCCGGCTCGCCCGCGCCGTAGACCGCGACAAGGTATTCCACTCCCTGGATCGTGTTTAGCAGGACGGTTTCCCTGTCTCCCAGGCAACCGATTCTCTTGACCTCCGCGCAGGCCAGGCTCGCGCAGTCTCCCGTATAGACCGCGACCCGCGCCTGGATAGCGGTTGAGGGACTGCAGGTGTTCAGCTCGATTTCCGAGCCGGTTCCCGTGAAGCGGTACCAGGCCAGGCCGCTACGCGGATCATCCGCGCAGTCGGGAGCGGCATCGCAGGAAGCGTGCAGGGTCGTTCCGATGACGGAGGTGTTCAGCTCGAGCGGGATGGCGTTGGAACAGCTGTCGTTGGCAGGGAGCTCGGGTTCTTCTGTACAGCCGGAAACCCTGACGCTGTATTCCCATTCGCTGATATCCGGCCAGCCTTCGCAAGGAGCCATCGGGTAGAGACAGAGGTAGTAGATTCCCGGGCAGAGCCTGAGGCTGAGACAGGAGTTCTGGATGCCCTGGAGACCTTCAGCCTCCCAGGTCGCGCAGTCGTTGTTCTGGATGAAGGCGAGGCAGCCATCCCGGTCTAGAAGTTCCAGCATGGTGTCGCAGGTAGATGACGTCGTGAAGGTTACGCAGCCGGTCTCTGTCTGTTCGTAGCGGATGATGTCATAGGGAGGGCCGGCTCCGCCTGTGTGTCTGCAGTCGGTATTGAGAGCGAGGGTGTCGCTGAAGGTTCCTCCCATCTCGATCTCCCCCCTCGTGCAGTTGACGCAGTCCTGGGCCTCCAGGCTGCCGCCGCAAAGACACAGGATGACCCCTTGGAGCAGCGCCAATGTCAGCAGTTTTATATAGATGCCGGCCATCAGGCCGCGGTTGGTCGTGTTATTCATGATCTTGAGCAGGAGGGGCTGCCTCTACGGATGACCCTGTTATTGGAGCTCGCCCAGTCCCCTTCTATTATGAATTCTCGCGGCCCTGGAGGTAAGAAAAAAGGGGGGTTTCGCCTCCACTTCCGGATGGTCGGGATATTCGTGTATTGTTGAGGTTGGACTCTACGGGGTGCTTTCGGGGTCCGCCTGTAATATCATCCCGTCATGTCTTCCCTCGCTCTCTCGCTTTCATTGCTGGCATTTTCCGTCACCGCCGATAGCGGCGCGGAGACAGGCTCCTACGCCCGCTTTGCGCGCCTGGCGCTTGATTGTCTTCACCGCGAATATCCCAATAAGATTGCCCATGTTCTCCAGGGCGACAGGGATGCGAAGCCGCCGCGCGAGCTGACCCCGGTCTTCTTCGGCTGTTTCGACTGGCATTCGGCAGTCCACGGGCATTGGCTGCTGGTGCGCCTGTGCCGGCTGGACCGGGAGGGGGCCTACGTCGCCGAGGCCAGGGTGGCCCTGGCGAAGAGCTTTACAGCCGGCAGGGTGCGTGGAGAGCTGAAATATCTGCGGGGCAAGGGCCGTGTCAGCTTCGAGCGTCCCTACGGCCTGGCCTGGCTACTGCAGCTCCACGCCGAGCTGGCGGAATGGGATGATCCCCAGGTCCGTCAGTGGCGCCTGGCGCTGGATCCCCTCGCCGCCGAGGCCGCGGGACGCTTCAAGTCCTGGCTGCCGAAGCTTACCCACCCCGCCCGTACCGGCGAGCATAGCCAGAGCGCGTTCGCTCTCGGCCTGGTTCTTGACTGGGCACGAAAAACCGGCGACAGGGAAATGGAAGCGCTGGTTATCCGGCGGGCGCTTGATTATTACGGCAGGGACAAGGGCTGGAGCTTTTCGTTCGAGCCCGGTGGCCAGGATTTTCTCTCGCCCGGCCTGGCGGAGGCGGATCTCATGCGCAGGGTCCTGGGCCCGCG
>DODI01000611.1:0-8108 GCA_003509045.1 Planctomycetota bacterium
GTAACAGCTGAGCTCTCCGTAGCCAAGGTCATCGGCCATGATGATGACCAGGTTGGGTTTCCGCTTGATGTCTTCGCCTGCCGCGAGGCTTAGGGCCGTGAGAGCCAGGCAGAGGGTACAGAGGCTGGTCCGCATGTGGTATACCTTCGTTCTCGAAGTGGTTGAAGAAAACGTATCTTAACGGGGAATAGTGAGATGGCTGTCGAAGAAGGCAAAAAAGCTCCTGCATTTACGCTTGCGGATGAAAACGGCGACAAGGTGCGCCTCAGTGAGCTGGCGGGGAATTGGGTTGTGCTCTATTTCTATCCACGCGATGACACGCCCGGCTGTACCGTCGAAGCCTGCGATTTCACCTCCGGGTTGAAGCTCTTCGAGAAACTTGGCGCGAAGGTCTATGGCTGCAGCCCGGACTCGGCCGAGAGCCACCAGAAATTCATCAAGAAGTACAAGCTCAAGATCAGCCTGCTCTCTGACCCGGCGCACAAGGTCATGGAGAAGTACGGCGCCTGGGGCGAGAAAAACATGTACGGCAACATCACCCTCGGCGTCATTCGGTCAACGGTCCTGATCGACCCCAAGGGCAAAGTGGTGAAGCACTGGAGGCGCGTCAAGACCAAGGGCCATGCCGAGAGTGTTCGGAAGATCCTTGAAGCCGCGCAGTCAGCCTGAAAAGCAGTATCCCGGTCAGGGAGTGATGATCGTCAGCTTGTGTTCCTTGAAGTGAGGAATCAGCAGCCGGCCGCGCTTGGCATCCCAGCCGGGATCGGCGGGCTCCTTGAGGCCCTCGATCGCGACAGTGGCGCCCTGTGGAAACTTGAAACGGTAGACGCATTCGCCGGCCCAGCTGGTGATCAGCAGGCTTCCATCCTTGTCGACCACGATCCCGTCGAGCTGGTTTTTCGGCAACTTGGCCACGAGGCGCTCACGGCCCTCGCGGGCCCTTGCCCAGAGCAGCTCGCCTGAATTCCAGGTGCAGACCAGCAACCCGCCGGCGGTTACGAGCAGGCCGTTGGGGCTGGGGACCTCTTCGCCTTGTGAGAGAGCCTTTACGGAGTCGTCCGGGCTGATTTCGTAGACGGCATCGGTCCTCGGCGCATTCTTGTCACTTCCGGAACCGGAGTCGCTGACGTAGACCTTGCCATCAGGGCCTGAAGCCAGGTCATTGAGAAAGGAGGCGCCCTTGAAGTCGATCACGCCGGTGGGCTTGCCGGAGACGCGGTCAAATTTGCGTACGGCGTTGACGTCCGCGGCGTAGAGGGTGTTGCCGACGATGGCGAGCCCCTTTGGGGCGTTCAGGGTGATGCCCTCGGCGCTTCCGTCGATCCATTTGAGCTCGAGGATTTTCCCTGAGGGAGCGACCCGGGAGATGAAGCCGGCCTTGTCCTTGCCGTGAGGACTGCCGTTGATGTTCGAGACCAGGTAGATGTCGGCCTCTACGTCATGCAGCGCGCACTCTGGAGTGTTGAGCCCGGCATTCGCGGGAGTGACGATCTTGACGGCCTTATAGACCTTGTTGGTGACGCACGATGTGGCTGCACAGGCCAATAGCAGGATGGTCGGGATACAAGCGAGCTTCTTAACAGGGAGCATGTTGGAGCCTCCGCTCAGGTGGTTTTGAAATAGGAAAGAAGCCCCCTTGATGGCCTCTCGGCCGCGTTTCATCAAGCGAAAAGGGGCACCAGGGGCCCGAGCTCTATCCGATCAGGCGCCGCAGGCGTCCGGGCAGCCGGCGATGGGGAGGCAGGAAGCTCCACCGACCGGCGGCGGCCCACCCTGGAAGAGATACTGCAGGACGTGGATCGCGTCCGTCAGGTCGATGGAGGCGTCGCCGTTCAGGTTCATCAGGGTTCGGTTGGCCGCGTCGGCCGTCGTTCCATCTCCGCAGGGAAGGCTGCGCGGCGCTCCAAGGAAGAGATGGCCCAGGAGGCAGACCGCATCGGAAATGTCCAGCCGGCCGTCCTGGTTGCAGTCGCCGGGCTGCTGTCCCCCGCCGGAGGGGTCGACAATAACGGGTTCAAACGCCATGGTGAAGCCGCCGCGGTCATCCCACACGATGAGTGTGACGAGGTATTGTCCGGGCTCGTTCCAGGTGTGGGCCATGGTCTCGCCTAGGCCGCCATCTCCATCTCCGAAATCCCAATCGTAGCGTACGATCGTGCCATCGGGGTCGAACGAGGCGGAGGCATCGACCCGCACCTCGAGGGGAACGGCTCCCCGGGTTGGCGAGATGGTGAAGGAAGCGACCGGCCGCTCATTCGGGCCGAGCTCGCGAACCGAGACGTTCCGCTCAGAGCGGGCCGTGGCCCCTCGGTCGTCTCTTATCTCGAGGGTGACCCGGAATGCGCCGGCGTTCTCATAGGTGTGGATCGCTTGCATGCCGGAGCCGCCCTGTCCATCCCCGAAGTCCCAGGTGTAGGAGACCAGCCGGCCATCGGGGTCATCGGAGCCAGAGGCGTCGAACTCGATCCGCAGCGGCGCGAAGCCTGCTTCAGGGTCCATGCTGAACAGGGCGCGAGGCTCAATGTTGGGCGGCGGCGGGCCAATGGAGTTGGTCTCTCCGGGGGTGCCTCGTGTTTGCCGTGAGGCCCCCCAGCTCTCAGGATCGTTGCCGTAGCTGTCGGGGTCGCGTCGCTCGAGGGATGGCCCCCCCCCATCGGCCTCCCCTGGCCAGGGGAGGCCATCATCGTAGCGAACCCGGTCGACCAGGATCCACCCACCGTTCTCTCCCTGCTCTTGAGGTCCGGGGCGCAGCAGCCGCAGGGACTCCCCGCTGTTGTCCAGCGAGCCTCCGAAGGGGCCGTAGATGGGGGTGTTCTCGGGAACCGAGTTGAGCTGGCGGAAGAGTCCGGGGTCGAGACTCGACACCAGCAGGAAACCGCGGGGCGCGATGGAGGCTCCGGCGGGCAGCTCGTAGCCTTCTTCTCCATGGAGCCCGGAGAGTCCGCGCAGGGTCCACCCTCGTCCGCTCTCCCCGTCGCGCAGCTCGACCGGCTCGGTGCCGCGATTGTAGAGTTCGATGAACTCGCTGTCGCCCCGGGCGGGGTGATAGTGGATTTCGCTGATAATCACGGGGCCGGCCAGGTGGCCAGGGTTTTCTTCTCCGAGGCTCCGCTCGCTCAGCGGGGAGAGGTCCGGGCCCAGGCTGGTTGCCACAAGGCCGTAGGAGACTCCGGGAGCCAGGGCGTTGAAGCGAAGTCCCGCAATATAGCCGGTGAGCTCGCCGGTGGCTTCATTGGCAGAGGAGAGAAAGACCTCGTCGCCCGCGCCGTCGAGGGCGAAGCTTCCCGCGGCGCCCCCCTCCGGGTTGAAGGCGCTCTCGTAGATGGCGCGGTACCCCAGGGCGGGAATGACGAGCCCTTCGGGAAGGCGGTATTTTTTGAGCGAGGCGAGGCTGTCCCGGCTGTCGCTGAGATACCAACCGCCGATCGAGATGTCTGTGGCGGTCGAGTTGAACAGCTCGATCGCGTCCTCCAGCGGCGGCTCCGTGCGGCTCAGCACCTCGCTGATCAGCACCCGGCGGGCGGGCGGCTGCGCGTCGGCGGCCCCGGGCGAACCGAAAGCGCTGGAGCTGGCGCGCCAATCCCGACCTCTCGACCCGGCGCCTCCCGGCCGTCCCGGGACGAGCGAGTAGCCGAAGCCATCGGGCCCGATCGGCCAGCCGTCTTCGTCATCGTAGCTCACGTCGGCCGCGATGTTGTCGAAAGGGTCGCGCAGGGTGATGGACTCGCCATCGTTGGCGAGAGATCCCTCGTAGACGCTGAAGAGGTCCGCAGCCGGATAGGCGTCTTCGAAGGAGGCGGCGTTGGATGCGAGCACCAGCCGAGCGCCGCTTGCCAGCGTCGTTTCGGGAGGAAACTCAAAGGAGATCCCATCACTGAAGAAGAGGCCGCCGAGCTCGAGGTTCGAGTCTCCGAGGTTGGCGAGCTCCAGGAAATCGTAGGCGCCACCTCCGGGGGCGTGGTACATGATCTCCGTGAAGGCCAGCCCGGCCCAGGTTGCCGGCACGGAGAACTCGGCCCGGTTGAGGGCGCTCCAGGTGTTTCCAGAGCGTGTTCGGGCTCGAATGGCTGTGTTGCTGGCGAGGCGCACGGGCCTGTCATAGAGGGCGGCGGCGGGCGAGGTCGCCGCTGATCCATAGACTCGCGGGTCGCTGCCGTCGGTGGTGTAGTAGATGTCACCCTGCTCTCCAGCCGGCAGTTCCATGCTGAGCTCGAAGCCGGGTTGAACTTCTCCGCCGTGACGGCTGAATACCGGCGCGGCGAGGTTCGGATAGAGCTGGGCCGAACGCAATTGCTGCAGGACGCGGCTTGATCGGTTGGGGAACCAGGTTCGCAGCAGCCAGTTCAGCTCGGTCAACCACTCGCCCTCCCGGGTATACGGGGGTTCCCTGCGCACATCTCCCCAGCGCGCGGCCTCGAGCACCATCGGCAGGTTGATCTGGTCGGCGCGCTTCATGTAGATCGCGGCCGGCCGATTTTCTCCGGGCCGGTCAGGGTTCCAGCTTCGCTCCTCGGGATTGACGTAGAGCGGCCCATCGTTGAAGAAGTGCTGGTGAACCCGGTCGGCGAAGAGAAGGCGCCATTCCGGGCTCTGCCGCAGGCGGCTGTAGGCCTCCGCCGGCGTGTTGTTGTTGTTCACCCCGACACGGTTGACGTTGACGTCCTTGAGCACGTGCTCGGCATCCCAGCTGAAGAAGCGAAAGACGCCCCCAGGCACTCGGCGCCGTCCCGCGTACCAGTTGTGATGCGGCCAGTCATCGTTGCCCGTGTAGAAGTTCACCAGCATGTAGTCGGCGAGGTCCAGTACATCGAGCTGCTCCTGGAGGGCGTTGTAGTTTGCGAGAGTTCCCAGACCGGCGCGCGCGCGCGACATCATGGTGTTCCACGCCGCTGAATTGCCATCGACTACGGTGCCGCCGGTGTGGCGGAAGATGTCCCATTCTTCCTTGTCTCCCCCGAGGTGCTCTTCGCAGTAGCCGTTGTCCGGGCGCTCGTGTACGTCGAAGACGCCCCAGAAGAGGCCGTTGAGAAAAACGCTGCAGAGCCGGCTGCGCGGAGCGAGCGACCCCATGGCCAGCTGGAGATCGCTGACAAACATGTCGCGGACGTACTGGCTGCGGACCCGCTGGTCGTGGCTTGGATGGGTGAAGGTCAGGTTGAGGTGAGCATCGAGGACGAGATTGTCAAAGCGGTCGACCGGAGAGCCGGGGAAGAAGTCATAGCTCAGCTTGCTCCGGCCGTAGCCGCCTCTGAAGGCGAGCCGGTAGGACGTCTTCTTTGATTTCCAGCCCCCGGTAGAGCTTCCCCCCTGGACCCGGATTCCGCAGGGCGCCTGGAATCCCTCATCTCCATCGGGCAGGATCAGCTCGGCGGTGACCTCGCGCTCCCATGCAGGCCCGGAGCTGGAGGGGTGTACAATGACCCCTCGGGCGGCGCCGAAGAGGTCGTCCATGCTGCCGACGACCGAGATGGCCGGGAGGCTCATCAGCGCCCTCAGGCCGGTCGCGCGGTTGTCCCTGGCGTTGATGACCTGGGGGTCCATCTCGTAATCAGCGGAGGTTCCAGGCCAGCTGGCAGGAAAGCCTCCAGGTGTTCTCGATTGTGAGAGCACCCTCTCGGGAAAAATGTAGGACCAGGTGGCGGCTGGCGAGGAGAGCAGGCCCTGGCGAAAGGCAGCCGCGCGAACGGTTCTCGCGGGAGCCGAGGAGGAGCCGGAGATGTCGACAGGTTCGGAATAGAGGGAGCCACCGGCCTCGGTGGGCTCGCTGCCGTCGAGCGTGTAATAGATGCTTGCTCCCTCGGTGGCGCAGCTCAGCTCGAGGGCGAAACCGTCAGAATAAAAACCTCTTGGATGGCTTGGCGCCGGCTCGGCGACGAGGCCCTCGATTACCGCCGAGGCGGCGTTCGAGGCGCCCGGGGTCGGGGTGGCCAGGTAGCCCGAAAGGCCGGTTTCGGTGCGGCCATAGGCCAGGTTGGTTCTCTGGGGAGGGTAGGCCGGCGCCAGCTCGGAGACCGCTTCGGCGGGCGAGTTCGGCCCGAAGAGACCAAGGTACTCGCCGCCGGTCTCGAGCTTGAAGCTGGCATGCAGCTCGCCCGCTCCCGGCGCGCGGTCTTTTCCCGAGGCGAAAACGATGAGATGTTCCCCAGGCGCCAGCGCCCTCCCCGGGAGAGCCCACATGGCCACCTCGGCGCGGTCGTCGGTCAGTGTCCAGCCGGCCAGCTCGACCGGCTCGGCTCCCAGGTTGCGCAGCTCGATCCAGTCCGGGCTGTCGCCATCTTCATCCCGAAGCCCGCCCTGGTTCGACGCGAGCAGCTCGTTGATCACGAGCTGGCCGACCGGAGCAGCGGGGTCGATGGCGTAGGCCCACTCCCCGCCGCCAAAGTCGTTTGGCGGGATGAAGAGGTCGCGGATGCCATGTCCCGGAGCCCAGCTAACCCTGACGTTCCCTTCCGGTGGTTGCTCGAAGCGGAAGGTGTAGGGCCCAGCCGCCTCGCCGCTGACGCTTTCGGCGGAGGCTCCATTGATGAGGAGGTCGGCCTCATCGACGCCGGCCACCGCCTCACTGAAGGTTACGTCGATGCGCCGCAGCTCACGCACCCGGGCGTTGAAGCCGGGCAGCAGGCCGACGATGGACGGTGGCGTGGTGTCCACCCCGATGGGGTCCACCAGCGCCAGGTCGAGCTTCGCATCGCTCGAGGACACGGTCGAATTGAAGAGCTGCACGGCGATCGTGTTCGCGCCCGAGACAATGAAATCGGAAGGGGCTGGAAGGTCAAACACCTCGTAGGTGCCGGATTCGTGGCTTCGACGGGCCCGGGCATCAAAGCCCGGATCGTCTGGCGGGTTTTCCGACGCGACCTCAACACCGTTGATCCAGAGGATGAAGCCATCGTCAAAATCGATGGACGCCTCGAGCGCCACCACCAGGGCGGGGTTTGGTATCTCCAGGGTGTGGCGCAGGTAGAGGGTGCTGTAGTTGCGCCGCATGGGTGGGTCGGCTTGCGAGAGGTCGGTGCCGAATGGCAGATCTCCATAGCCGAAGGGCGCCGGCCCCTCCGCCCAGGCGGAATCATCGAAGCCATTCATGCGCCAGCTTTCAACCGGCTCGGAGGCCTCGGAGAGGCCCGGGCGCCACCGCCAGGTCGAGCCAGCCTCCAGGTAGATCACCTCCTGGGCGTCGATAACGCACGGGGCGAGGAGGAGCCAGAGCAGCAGCGCTTTTTTAAGAAGCTCGATACCGGACAAGCTGTCCTCCCTGGACAAACGCGTAGCGGACCCAGCCAGGCCCGGGAAACAACCCAATCCCGTATATCATACCCGTCGCACGGGCTTCGGGCTACGGCAAGGACCCGTCGAGCCCGCCATGGCCGCTCAGGGGGCGCTTCGCCCCTCTTTTTTATATTTGTTCAGGAGCGTCTCTAGGCGAGCGACAATTTTCGGCTTCTCCAGGTAGAGATTTTCCCGCTCCCGCGGATCCTCGGCCAGGTTGTAGAGCTGCCCCGCCGCCTCGCCCGGCTTGGGCTTGATCCTGCGGGGGTTGGTGAAGCCTCCGGAGCCGCGCCCGACGATGAGCTTCCAGTTGCCCTGGCGAAGGGCGAACATGCCGGAGAGAGAGTGGTGGACCGTCGCCTCGCGGATCGGGTTCTCCAGCTTCTCGCCAAGCAGGGCGGGAAGGATGTTGTAGCTGTCCTCCCCGGCGTTCGGCGGCACCTTCTTGCCGACGACGGCGGCGGCCGTAGCCATGAAATCAGTCAGGCAGATGGTCTCGTCGCTCGTGGCGCCGGCTTTGATTTTCCCTGGCCATCTCGCAAGGAAGGGCACCCGGTGTCCTCCATCCCAGATATCGGCCTTCTGCCCCCGGGTGTTACCGTTGGCGGCGTGCTTGAATTTCTTGACGTCGCCGACCGGCCAGTGAGAGCCGTTGTCGCTTGTCACGATCAGCAGGGTGTTTTTGGCCTGGCCGGTCTTCTCGAGCGCCGCGACGACCTGGCCGACCACGTGATCCACCTGGACGACAAAGTCGCCGTAGTAGCCGGCCTTGCTCTTGCCGCGGAATTCGTCCGTAGGAAGCCAGGGTGTATGGGGCGCGGTCAGAGGGAAGTAGAGGA
>DODI01000611.1:8435-8689 GCA_003509045.1 Planctomycetota bacterium
AAGTAGAGGAAAAAGGGCTTGTCGCCGGAATCTTTATTGGAGCGTTCGATGAACTCGACAGCCTCACGGGCCAGCCTTGGCAGGACCTCGATATGCTTGAAGTCTTCAGAGACTCGGCCGTTTCTCCAGAACCCGCCCCCTTTCTGCCTGCGGTGTTTGCTGCCGGCGACCTTTGAGCTGAGCGGCTTGACCGGCAGATTATTGCGGACATAGAGGTAGGGAGGAATGTCCAGCGAGGAGGGGATGCCGAAGAA
>DODI01000166.1:0-15720 GCA_003509045.1 Planctomycetota bacterium
GGTGGACAGGCAGGCGGGATCTTCGCTGAGCTCGCCGAGGAGGAGCCAGATGTCGAGAGTGGTAGCAAAGTGCTCGGCGGCCAGGGGGCTGGCCTTCCCCCCGAGATCGGCTTCTTCGAGGATGGAGCAGACAGGGGTCCGTCGAACTCCCGTGTAGACCAGCTCGCCGCTGCGGAGACGCTCGGTATCGGTCAGACCTCCGCAGTTCGGTGCCGCGGCCACGAGCCGGATGATATCGGTTGTAGTCGAGCCGACGTCAACGAGCAGGGAGTCCCCGTTGCCTTCAAGGCCTGCCGCCCAGGTCGCCAGGGCGTGCCAGTTGGCCGCAGCGGCTCTGAGCGGCTCTGCGCGAGCCATCTCGATGGAAGAGAGTCCTCCGTCGATGAGCCATACGTTCGGGGTTGTCTCAGCGGCCTCTTCGACAGAGGCGAGGATGTGGAGTACGCCCTCCTCCTTGTTGGCATAACAATCACAGAGCTCGCCGGTCATGGTGACCGCCAGCCGGTCAAATGGCTGGAGTGCGGCTAACAGCTCTTCGACCGCCTGGGGCAGGCCATCGTGTTCGCGCCAGAGGGGGAAAGGTCTGGTCACGACCAGGCCATCGTCGCGGGCTCCCTTGAGGTTCGCGCCTCCAATGTCGATGCCGGCGGCGCTCAAGATACCCTCTCCATATCGGCTGCCGTGCTCACCCGCCCCCCGGGCCACTCTCCTGCGTTTCCTTCGCTGTCGAAGAGCTCAGGCTCGGGTGGCCACTCCGGCAGCTCGGGCTCGCGGTGATCCAGCAGGTCGAGACTGAGTCGGGCGAGGTTGACGGAGCTTCGCCTTCGCAGGGCGCAGTAGGAGGTCGTCGGGCGCGGGTTGATCTCGATGACCCGGTCATCTCCGGCCTTTTCTCCGAGAACCAGGTCGACTCCGATGAATCCCCTGGCGTTCGGGAAACTGGCGACGGCATCGACCGAGAGCTCGATGGCGCGCTCCGCAAGACCCGGTCCGGGCAGGGGGACGCTGCCCCCGAGGTAGCCGAACCTTCCGTCATCGGAGAGACGCTGTCGGCAGGGTTGCAGCGGAATGATCGCGCCGCCGCCGGCGATACAGAGCACGCTCGCCGCCATCCCCTCGAGGAGGGGGGTGGCGACCAGCTCTTCGCGGCCGGTCTGCTCCGGACGCCCCGGGGCGAGGGTCGAGATCTCGAGGGAGCCGGCTCCGAAGCGCGGCTTGAGAACGACAGTCCCGCGCGAGCTTCTGCCGGGCTCGAGCTCTCTGCAGGGCAGCGCCGGGATGCCGGCCGTCTCCAGGTGCCGGTAGAGCCTGAGCTTGTCGGAGGCCGTCTCGATTAATTTGATATCCCCGCCATGGAGCCTTCCCCCCAGGGATGTGACCCGCCTGGAGAGCTCGGCAAGTCTTCCTCCAAGCTCAGGAGCGAGGATGAGGCTGAGGTCGCATTGGACAGCAAGGTCATCAAAGCTTTCGGCCAGCTCGCCGGGGGAGGAGATGGGGACAGGCTGGAGCGGCAGCTCTCCGGGATCTATTCGCTTATCGAGGGTCGTGATGAGCTCTACGTCTTCGAGCTCCGTGAAATCCTCGCAGAGGGCGCGGAGCATCGCCATTCCCTCGCTGCGCAATTGCAGTGGAAGGGGGTCTTTGCAGCCGCCTCCGCAGGTCTCTTCGTAGATAAAGATACGGCGGGTCATGGGAAGCTTACGCTTTCTTCCGGGCTCATGGCTTTGAGATGCACCATAAATGCTTGTAGGACCTGATGAAGAGCCCCCCATTGGAGATGGAGATGGAGGCTCGGATCCGCTCGCCCAGCTCGTTTCGGGCGAGGATCTTGAAGCTGGGAGAGGCCTTCACTACGAAACAGCTTCCCCCATCATCTGCGGTGTAGAGACGGTCGCCGCTGAGTACCACGGAGCTCCAGGACTTTCCCGCCAGCCTGTTTTTCCAGACACTCTCGCCGGTCTTCAGCCGGATGCATTCGAGGACCCCGGGATCGTTGAGGATGTAGATGTGACTATCGTGGATCACCCCGGAGCCGATTCTCTGCTGGGCGCGTTCCTGCCTCCAGAGCCGTCGGCTCTCGGTCACCTCGCCCTTGCCGCCCAGGCGCACGGCCAGCGGCGGACCCATGAAGCCGGACATGGAAACGGCTACGCCCTCCCGGGCGAGCGGCGAGGTGTACACCAGCTTGCCCAGGCCTGAACAGCTCCAGAGCTCCTTGCCGCTGCCGGCCTCGAACGCGATGAGACGTCCCGGGTAGCTTACGAGCAGCTTGTTCTCAAGCACCAGCGGGGTACTCCAGGAGCCGGTCCAGTTCTCTCGGCCGCCGAGACCCTCGTGTCCTCCCGGGATGGGAATCTTCCAGGTCTCCTTGCCTGTCTTCTTGTCGAGGCATAGCAGCTGGGTGCGAATTCCGGGGCCGCAGTTGATGTAGCAGAATCCGCCGGAGATCACCGGGGTGTTGGCGTTTCCCCAGATATGACGAAACTCGCCGAGCTCCCGCCGCCAGAGCTCTTCGCCCGCGAGGTCGTAGCAGACCAGCCCCGCTGACCCATGCGAGACGATCACGCGCTCTCCGTCTGTAACGGGTGAGGCCGAGCAGAAGGGGTTGGTCGCATGGGTTGGCTCGCTGCCGCTGTAGGGAATCATTTTCTTCCAGGCGACCTTCCCCGTCTTACTATCGATGCACCAGGTCCAGCGCTTGCCGCCAGCATCGGTCGCCTGGGTAAGGAACACCCTGTCTTCCCAGACAATGGGAGTCGAGTTGCCGGGGCCGGGAAGAGGAAGCTTCCACCTGACGTTCTCCACCGCGCTCCATCTGAGCGGCAGGTCGGTTTCTTTGCAGATACCCTGTCCCGTCGGACCGCGCCAGGCAGGCCAGTTGTCGGCCAGCGCCGGCGATCCGGCCGCCAGGCAGCAGGCGAGGGCCACGAGTGAGAGCGTTCTTATCACGGGAGTTTCTCCACGACGGCGGTTTCCTTTTTGCGTATCGAGATGGTGCCATTTCGGCGTCTGAAATAAAAGAGCCAAGCAAGAGCGGTGGGCAGCCTGGTGCCGGCGGAATAGAAGGGGGGTCGTGACAATTCGTGCTATCCTTCCCTCTGATGAAGTCGAGGGCTGTAATCATGACCAGCGTGGCCGTTCTGGCCGCCGTCGCCGGGGCGTACCTCCTGAGCCGACAGCGGCAGGAGGCATCGCTGAATCCCGCGCGGGAGCTGCTCTTCAGCGACATAACCCTTGCGGCGGGAATCGAGTTCCGTCATGAGGCCGGAGCTCGCGGGAAGATGTTCAACCCCGAGACCTTCGGTCCGGGAGCCGGCTGGTTTGACCATGATGGAGATGGGCTGCTTGACCTGCTGCTGGTGAACGGCAACCTGCTCGGGTCTCCATTGGATGAGTCGATCCGGCCTGTTCTCTACCGAAACAGAGGAGATGGCCGGTTTGAAGACGTCAGCTCCCGGCTGGGGCTTAAGCGAGCCTTCTACGCCATGGGGTTCAGCTCGGCTGACATCGACAACGATGGCGACCAGGACGTTCTCATCTACGGCCTGCGCGAATCGATGTTTCTGCTGAACGACGGGGCCGGAAACTTTACGGAGACGAGCGCAGCGAGCGGTCTCGCGGCTCTGCGCGGCTGGGTCTGCGCCGCGGCGTTCTTCGATTACGACCGTGATGGCAAGCTGGATCTCTTCGTCGGCAACTACGTCGACTGGAAACCGGAGTACGAGTCCGCGCTCGAGTGCGATTTCGGAACGGCGGAGAAAAAATATTGCCCGGTCGCGATGTTCAAGGCGAGCTCCCCGCAGCTTTTCCGCGGCGATGGACGGGGGGGCTTCAGCGAGGTAACGAAGCAGGCGGGTCTCGACAAGCTGCTCGGCAAGACCCTGGGGGTCGCGGTTGAGGACTGCAACCGTGACGGCTGGCCGGACCTGCTTGTCGCCAATGACTCAGTACCGAACTTCCTGCTCCTGAACGGACAGGATGGAACCTTCAGCGATCACGGGGTGGACTCCGGTTTCGCGACAGACGGTGCCGGCGCCTCGCTGGCGGGGATGGGCATCGATACGGCGTGGACTTTCTCCGGGGAATCCGCGGCGGAGCCGAGCTCGGGAAGGCTGGTCGTGGGGATCGGCAATTTCTCCGATGAGCCGACGACCCTCCACGTACAGGAGGACCGGGACTATTTTGTCGAGCGGAGCATCGGGCTTGGAGTCGGGCGGGAGAGCATGCAGAGGGTCACCTTCGGCCTGGTCTTCTGCGATCTCGATCTCGATGGCGAGCAGGATATCGTCACCGCGAACGGCCATGTCTTTGATGTCGAGAACATCTCGGGCGCCCGCTATCGCCAGCCGCTGCAGGTCTTCAGAGGCCTTCCCGGGGGAGGCTTTCGCGAGCTGAGGAGCGGTGGTGAACCCACAGAATTTCTCGACCGCGAAATCATTGGCCGCGCCCTGGCCCACGGGGATTTTGATGAAGATGGAGACCAGGATCTTCTGGTCACGGAGAACCAGGGCGCGGCGGTCCTGCTGCGCAATGATTCAGTCCACCCGGGCCGCTTTCTGCGTATTACCCTGCAGGGGTCCGAGAGCAACCGGGACGCCATCGGAGCCGAGGTAACGTTCCATTCGGGCGGTGAAGGAGTGAGTCGCCTGAGGAGGATGACCGTCAAGTCATCGCCGAGCTACCTTTCGCAATGCGACCGTCGTATCGTCTTCGCTCTTGGGAAAGAAGAGAAGCCTCGAAAGCTTGAGGTCCGTTGGCCGCGCGGGAGAGTCGAGCTCATCACCGCGTTGCCTTCGCAGGGAGAGCTGCGGGTGGTGGAGGGCCAGGCCCAGGCGGTACCGCCTGCTCCGCGGCCCGCGCCGGAGGGAGCGAAACGGCCTAATTCAGTCGTTCTGCGCGGCCGGGGAGCTGCTCTCCTTGCGGGTGGTCGGGCCGAAGCTGGTCTTAAGCAGCTGCGGGAGGCGATTCGTCTCGACCCCAATGATTTTGTCGCCTGGAGGGAGACGCTCATCGCGCTGGAGCAGCTCGGGCGACAGGGCGAGCTCGAGATAGCCGTAAGAGAGATCTCGAGGACTTTTGGAGCCGGTCTCATCGTTTCTCATTTCGCCATCGTCTTGCGGGAAGCCGGCCGCCGAGCTCTCGCCGAGCAGCTCTTCGTTGCAGCCGCTGAGCTGGCACCGAGCCGCTCGGACATCTGGAGCTCGCTGGGGAACCTCGCCTATGACCGGAGGGATTACGCGCGCGCCAGGAGCTGCTATGAGAGGGTGCTGAAGCTCCACCCCGGCAGCGTCGAGGCCCTCGACAATCTCGGCAAGATCTTCACCCTCGCGAAAAAATATGACCAGGCCCTGGGATATCTGCGAGAGGCGCTGAGGTTGCGCCCCGCGAGCGCCAGCATCCTGGGAACTATCGGCGGGATCGAGCTCAAGCTCGGTCGCCTCGAGGAGTCGAGGGGACACCTGGAGGCTGGGCTCGAGAACGCGCGCTCGGAGGCCTCGCTGCTGAATCTCCACGGCAATCTCGGCGGCCTCTACATCAAGCTGGAGGACTGGGGGCGGGCCGAGGAATCGTTCAGGAAGGTGCTCGAGCTCTCTCCGGGGGACACCCAGGCCCGCCGGGCGCTCGAGTTCATCGGCAAGCGCAGGAAGTAATGGCGAACCCGCTCAGGCGCGGATCTTTGCGCCGAGCTTTTCCTCGAGGGGGCCGAGCATCGCCTCGCGCAGATCGTTGATCTCCTTCTCTTCGAGGGACCGATCGGCCGCGCAAAAGGTCAGCTGGAAGGCGAGGCTCTTCTTGCCTTCGCCAAGCTGCTCGCCGCGGTAGATGTCGAAGAGGCTGATGTCGGTGAGGAGTTCACCGGCGGCTTCTCGGATCGTTCTCATGACGGCCCCGGCCGCCACCTCGTCATTGACGACAAGGGCGAGATCCTGGTAGACCGCGGGCTGCGAGGAGAAGGCGCGGAAGGGATAGTTGGTCTGGGAGGCCGCGAGCAGTAATTCGTGGTCGAATTCCGCGACGAAGACCTCCCTCTTGCCGAGGTCGTAGGCCTCGATGACCTTCGGGTGGACCTTTCCGATGGTCCCGGCTGGCTTTCCATCGATCAGCAGCGCCGCGGCCACGCCTGGATGGTAGGGGGCTCCCTGCAGAGGTTCGAATTCGATGTTCCCCACATGGAGCTTTTTCAGCAGGACTTCGGTGATGCCCTTGAGATCGTGAAAGCCTGAATTCCTGGGTTTTGCATCCTTCCAGGAGGATTCCTCCAGTGGCCCACTGAGCGCCATGGCGAGCTGCAGAACCTCGAGAGGGAGCTTCTCATCGCCGGGATCGTCGCTTTCTGGAGAGTGCTCGGGAAGGTAGACCTTGCCAATCTCGAAGAGGGCGATTCGCTTTCTCTCGCGGTGGTTGGTGGCGACGTTTTCCATCAGGCTGCCGAGCAGCGTCCGGCGCAGGGAGGAGCGGTCCTGGTTCTCCTTCTTGTTCAGGACCTGTACATAGGGAGCCTGCTCGCTCGCCTCGGTCTCGCCCGCCAGCAGTCGGCCCTCGGCCTCAGGGGTCGTAAGGGAGTAGTTCAGCACATCGCTCAGGCCGCATCCGGTGAGCACCAGGCGGATCTTCTTGCGCAGCTCCCAGCTGTCGTTGCGGCGCTGGTTGGGCAGGGGCTCGTTGAGGAGCCGGCCCTGGAGCCGGTCAAATCCGAGGATGCGAATGATCTCCTCGGCGATGTCTGCGCTGTGGCTTATGTCAGGCCGGAAGCCTGGAATCACGATCTCTAGCGTTCCTTCACCGGGAGTCTCGGTCGAGAAACCAAGACGCTCGAGAGCGGAGGTGATGTCCTCGTCCGTCAGGTCGACGCCGAGGGTCCTCGATATGTCGCTGTTCTGAATCGTGATCGAGCGGTTCTCCTCCGGCTGCGGATAGCAGTCGGCGATCGAGCCTGCGGGTTTCGCGCCGCCGATTTCCTGGAGCAGGTGAACGGCTCTCTGGATCGCGGTGACGGTCTGCGCCGGATCCACCTGCCTGCTGAATCGAGTCGAGGCGTCAGTCTTCAGCTTGAGCTTCGACATGGCCTTGCGGATCGAGATGAAGTTAAAATTGGCTGATTCCAGCAACGCTTTGCCGGTGTCTTGCGAGATCTCCGAATCCAGTCCGCCAATCACGCCGGCCACGGCGATTGGCTGGTCGCCGGATGTGATCAGCAGGGTTGATTCATCGAGCTCGCGGGGAGCCTCCCGGTCTTCTTCCTCGCCCGCGGGTTCCTGGTCGAGAGTGTAGAGGGTCTCGCCCTTGCGGGCGGCGCGTACGCTGATCTCCTCGGCCGGGAGCTTGTCGAGGTCAAAGGCGTGCATAGGCTGGCCCATCTCGATCATGACGTAATTCGTGACATCGACCAGGTTGTTGATCGCGCTCACCCCGGCGAGGGCCAGGCGTCGCTGCATCCACCTCGGCGAGGGCTCGACCTTGACGTCCTTGAGGACGATGCCGCTGTACCGCGGAGACAGGTCCGGGTTCTCGATGCTGACCTTGAAGGCCTCCGGGTCCGAGGGGATGTGCTCCGCCTTGATCTCGAGCTTGAAGCGGGTTCGCGTGAGGGCGGCCACCTCCCTGGCGATACCGATGATCGACAGGCAGCGGCCGTAGTTGGGCAGGATATCAATGTCAAAGACGACATCTGCCGAGCAATCTTCGGGGATCTCTACCTGGTCCCTTGCGAGGGCGCCGGCCTCGGCGCTGTCCTCCAGCAGGAGGACCCCGGTGTGATCTTCGGAGAGCCCCAGCTCCATTTCCGAGCACAGGACGATGCTCGACTTGACGCCGCGGAATTCGCGCGTCTTGATGGTGGTGAGGGCGAAGCTGTCGGACTTCGAATCCAGGAGTATCGCTCCGGCGAGGGCCACGGGGACCCTGGAGCCCTTCGAGTCCGGGGTGATGTTCGGGGCGCCGGTCACGGCGGTCCCCTGCCGGTCGCTGCCGAGGAGCAGATCGACCTCATGCAGGCCGTTTGTCTCGGGTATGGGGCGAACCTCGGAGATCTCTCCAACGACAATGCTGTCGGAGTAGATTCCGATGCGATCGATGCTCTCGACTTCAAGACCGGCTCTGGTCAGGAGATTGGCCAGGGCCTCGATGGAGAGGTCGGTTTCGTTGAATTCTTTCAGCCAGCTTAGGGGCAAACGCATCGCGATAGGTTTTCTATTACCTGGGGCTCAGTCAAACTGTTCCAGGAAGCGCAGGTTCCCGGAGTAGAAGTGCCGTATGTCATTGATTCCATGCCGCAGCATGACCATCCGCTCGATCCCGAGACCGAAGGCGAAGCCGGAATGGATCTCGGGGTCGTAGCCTCCATTGGCCAGGACCTTCGGGTGGACGACTCCCGCCCCGAGGATCTCCAGCCAGCCGGTTTTCTTGCACACTCCGCAGCCGCTGCCGCCGCAGAGATTGCAGTCGATGTCGACCTCGACGCTGGGCTCGGTGAAGGGGAAGTAGCTGCCCCGGAGGACCATGCGGCGGTCCGGTCCGAAGAACTGGTGCACGAACTCTTCCAGGATGCCCTTCAGGTCGGCCATCGTGATGTTCGTTCCCACCGCCAGTCCCTCAACCTGGTTGAACTGGATCTCGCTGCGCCCGGTGATCTGCTCGTTGCGGTACACGGTGCCGGGCAGCAGGACCCTGATCGGCTCGGGGGCAAGAGCCCTCATCGCCCGGACCTGGCCGGGAGAGGTGTGGGTTCTGAGTACCACGTCCTCGCTGACGTAGAAGGTGTCCTGCATGTCGCGGGCGGGGTGATGCGGAGGAATGTTCAGCATCTCGAAATTGTTCTGGTCGGTCTCTACGTGAGGAGATTCCCAGATCTGGAAGCCCATTCTCTCGAAGATGCTGCAGACCTCTTCAAGGACAGTGTTGATCGGGTGCATGCTGCCCTGCCCCCCGGTCGTGCCCGGCAGGGAGGTGTCCTCTCTCTCAGAGGCGATCTGCTGGTCGAGCTCTGCCTTCTGGATGCTCTCCTTGCGTTCCTCCAGCAGGCGTTCGAGTTCCTTGTTGAGGGGATTGATCTCTCCGTAGGCGGCTTTTTTGTCCTGTGGATCCTCGAGCTTGCCGATCTCCTTCAGCAGCGATTTGACCCTGCCCTTGCGGGAGAGGTAGAGGTTCTGCCATTCATCGAGCTCGATGAGAGAGGAGGAGGCCTCGAGCTCCTCGAGCGCCTTGGCTTTGAGTTCTGATATCTGTTCAAGCATTTTACTGGTTCCGCGGACGGGGGGGCCTGTTGGCGCCCATACTATATCCACCGGGGGAGGCGAGGTTTACGGATTTTTTCTTATTTAACGCACGACCCGCCTTCTCAGGACCTGTGCATCTTGCGGTAGGTCGTCTTGCGGTACTTGCCGGGGTTGACTCCCGCCTCCTCAAGCTCCTGCTGGTGGATCTCGAAGTAGTATTCGAAATTGCCGTTAAAGACGCGCGGCCAGCTCTTGGTTTCCTGCCGCTGGTTGTCTTCATAGATCACCAGTGAGTTGGCAAGCCGGTCAAGGAAGAAGCGGTCATGGGAGATGATGATGGCCGAACCGGCGAAGGTTTCGAGAGCCTCCTCGAGAACCCGGAGGGTGGTGAGGTCGAGGTCGTTGGTCGGCTCATCCAGCAGCAGGAGATTCGCTCCCTGCCTGAGCGTCTTGGCCAGCAACAGGCGGTTGCGTTCTCCACCCGACAGCTTGCCCACCGGGGTCTGCTGGTCGGAGCCCTTGAACTGGAAGCCCGAGAGGTATTCGCGGATGTGGTATTCGCGTTTGCCGACCATGATGACATCTCGACCTTCAGAGATTTCATCGTAGACGGTCTTCTCCGGGTTGAGCTCCTCCCGGGTCTGGTCGACATAGGTCATCTTGACGGTTTCCCCAAGCTCGATCGTTCCGGAGTCGGGACTTTCCTCCCCTGTGATCATCCGGATGAGTGTTGTCTTACCAACGCCGTTGGGCCCGGTCATGCCGACCATCTCGCCCGGGGAGAGCTCCAGGTTGAGATCTTTGATCAGTTGCCGTCCATCGTAGGCCTTGCACAGGCCGCTGATTTTCAGGACCTTGTTGCCGAGGTGGGGGCCTGTGGGGATCACCAGGTTGACCTTGCCGCCTGCTTCCATCGGGCCATCTTCGCTCAGCTGCTCGTAGTTCTTGACCCTTGCCTTGCTCTTCGAGGTCCTTGCCGATGGGGTGCTGTTGAGCCAGGCCAGCTCACGTTGCAGGATTTTCTGCCGCCGCCCCTCGCTGCGAGCCTGGTGTTCCAGGCGCTTGTCTTTTTGTTCGAGGTAGTTTGAGTAGTTGCCCTCGTAGATGGTGAGGCTCCCGTTCTCGAGCTCGACCATGTAGTTGGCGACGTTGTCGAGGAAGTAGCGGTCGTGGGTTACCATGACGACCGCGCCGGGGTATTTGTCGATGAAGGCCTCCAGCCATTCAATGGTCGCCGCATCGAGGTGGTTCGTGGGCTCATCGAGGATCAGGAGCTCGGGACAGGAGATGAGCTCCCGGCAGAGAGCTACTCGCCGTCTCTCGCCTCCGCTCATGGTGGAGGCGGGGGTGTCGGGGTCCGGTACCCGCAGGGCCTCCATCGCCACATCGCGCTGGTGCTCCCACTCCCAGCCGTCGACCAGTTCGATCTCCTCCTGCAGCCGGCCCATCTTGCCCATCAGCTTTTCCTGGGCAGCTACGTCGGCCTGGTTTGAGTAGTCGGCGCAGACCTCGTTATAGTTGTCGATAAGCGTTCGGACACGCTCGAGCCCGATCTCGACGTTCTCCCGGCAGTTCTTCTCGTTGTCGAGCGTGGGCTCCTGCTCGATATAGCCGATCCTGATGTTGGGGGCGTGCTTGAGCTCGCCGGTGAATTCCGTATCGCTGCCGGCTAAAATCTTCATGAAGGTTGATTTGCCGGTTCCGTTCGGTCCGATGACGCCGATACGGGCGGAGTCATGGATCGTGAACGATGTGTCCTTGAGGATCGTCCGGTCACCGAACGATTTCTGGATTTCGTTGGCTGTGAGTAGCATTTCACCGAGAGCCATCTGGATTACACCTCTGCTTCAAAACCGGCCTGGTAGCCGGGGCTTATGTTGTCTCGACCGAGATATTTAGATAGTCCTGGAAATTTTCCTGGCTGGCCGCGGGGGCTTGGCCCTCACGGTCTAACTATTCACCGGCTTCTGTTTTTCCAATCTCGGGTTCCGCTGTGGCATTGTCGTTCTGGCGGGTGCTTTCGCGCGCGAGAGGGTGATTCATTGGAATCCATGCACCGTTCTGCGCCGAGCTCGCCACGCACTGCTCGATGAAATGCATTCCCTCTGCACCATCGTGGACGTTCGGGTAGACCGTGTTGGTCATCTCAAACTCCTCTCCGGTCGCCCGCGCGATCATCGCATCGAAGGCGGCGGTGTAGACATTGGCGAAGGCCTCGAAGAAGGCCTCGGGGTGACCGCTCGGCAGCCGGCAGGCATTGACCTGTGAGTCGTTGGCGTTGGGGTGGTTCGGGTCACGGGTATAGATCTTGTGGGGCTCACCGTTTTTGCGGACGATCATCTTGTTGGGCTCTTCCTGTCTCCAGGAGATGGCCCCCTCGGTTCCATCGATTTCGATGGACACATCATTTTCACGGCCATGGGTGATCTGGGAGGCGGTGACGGTTGCCAGCCCACCGTTTTCCATCTTGATGACAGCCGTTCCGTAATCATCAAGGAGCCGGCCCTCGGCGAAGATCTTCAGGGTACAGGAGACCTCTTCAGGAAGGACTCCGCTGATAAAGCGCCCCAAATTATATGCGTGTGTACCGATATCGCCAAAACAGCCGGCCGCTCCGCTCTTGGTCGGGTCGGTTCTCCAGGCCGCCTGCTTATGGCCCTCTTCTTCGAGGCGGGTGCAAAGCCATCCCTGGATGTAGGACGCCCGGATCGCCTGGATCTCTCCCAGCTCACCGGACTGGACCATTTCCCTGGCCTGGCGCACCAGCGGGTAGCCGGTGTAATTATGGGTGACGGCGAAGACGACCTTGTGCTGTTCGACCAGGGTTGCCAGCTCTTCGGCCTGGGCGAGGTCAAAGGTCAGCGGCTTATCGCAGACGACATTGAAGCCGGCCTCTACCGCAGCCTTGGCGATCTCGAAGTGGGTGTGGTTGGGGGTGGCGATCGAAACAAAATCGATACGTTCGGATTCAGCGAGGGAGAGCTCGCCGGCGATCATGTCCTGGTAGGAGCCGTAGGCTCGCTCCGGCGCGATGCCGTAATCTTCAGCGGAGTCCCGGGCTCTCTGGGGGTCGGATGAGAGGGCGCCTGCGACCAGCTCTGCGCGGCCGTCGAGCTGCGCCGCGATCGAGTGGACGCGGCCGATGAATGATCCCTGTCCACCGCCTACAAGGGCGAATCTCAGCTTCCTTTTGAGGCCTTCATTGAGAGGCATATGGTCTCCTGGTTGGTTCTTCAGCGCCCGCGGCGGCATCTTGCCGCCAGGCGAGGCCCTGGTATTCCCAAGTCTTCTTGTTGTTTACCTTAACCGGCATAAAATACACCCCGAGAACGGAGCGCGGCCGAACAGTTTAGGGAAACAGCGCTCCGGGTGTCCATCAAAAAAGGCCCATTGCATAGGAACGGTACGGAGTCCTTGTCAGAATCCAGGCGAACGATCATCCATGTCGACATGGATGCCTTTTATTGCTCTGTCGAGGAGCTAGATGCTCCCTCGCTGAAGGGTCGACCCGTCGTGGTGGGAGGAACCCCCGAGGGCCGCGGGGTCGTCGCCACCGCGAACTACGCCGCTCGCAAATTCGGTGTTCACAGCGCCATGCCTGCGGCCCAGGCGATACGCCTCTGCCCGAAGGCGGCCTTTCTTCGTCCGCGGCCGAAGAGATACGCGGAGGCTTCCCGCCAGGTGTTTTCGATCTTTGAGAAATATACGCCGCTGGTGGAGCCGCTGTCGATCGATGAGGCCTTCCTGGACGTGACGGCATCGAGGCTCTCCGGCTCGCCCGGCAGCTATGACGCCGAGGGCTACGGGGCTGGGGAGGCCATAGCGCGGGAGCTGCACCGGAGAATCGAGGAGGAGACCGGCGGGCTCACCTGCTCGATCGGCATCGCCTCCAATAAGTACCTCGCGAAAATCGCCAGTGACCTGCGCAAGCCGCGAGCCATCGTGGTGGTTCCGCTTGGCGTCGAGGAGGAGTTTCTCGCTCCGCTTCCGATCAAGAGGATCTGGGGCGTCGGCCCGAAGATGGCTGAGCGCCTGGGCTCTATCGGGATAAAGCTGATTGGTGATATGCAGAAGCTTGGGGCTGAGCCTCTTCGGCGCGCACTCGGAGAAGATACGGGAGAGCATTTCTGGAGGCTCTGTCGCGGTATCGACGCGCGGCCCGTGGTGACAGACCAGGAGGTGAAGTCCATCAGCCAGGAGAAGACCTATGGAGAGTTCCTCGACCCGAGTGACCGGGAGACAATCGAGCGGGAGCTCTTCCGCATGAGCGACAAGGTCGCCGCGCGGCTTCGGTCCAGGGAGCTCTGGGGCCGCACGGTGCAGCTCAAGGCCCGGGATGAAAAGTTTCACACGGTTACCCGGTCTTCCTCTCTCGAGTCACCGACCTGCCTGGTGGAGGAGATCTACCGGGTGGCGTTGGAGCTGCTCGACGAACGGGTGGATTTCGGAGGTCGTAGAATTCGGCTGCTCGGGGTGGGGGTCAGCGGCCTGACGGACGAGCCGCGAAGACAGCTGGATTTTTTCGATTCCGGCCAGCTCCAGCAGGCTGAAAATATAGCCGCCATCAGCGACGCCGTGCGCCGGAAGATAGGCGACCAGGCCATCCTGAGGGCGAAGATGCTCGGGCGGGGGAACGAGAAGAAGCCGCCGGATGGAGAGTGACCCCGGGCTGCTGTCAGGCTCCGCCCGCCTTCACGGCCTTGTCCCATTCTTTTTTGCTTACGGGACAGACGCTCAGCCGTGAGTTCTTCACCAGCACCATCTGTGAGAGCAGCTTGTCGGCCTTGATGTCAGAGAGGTGCACCGCGGTCTTGAGTCTCTTGACGGGTTTGATGTCGACGCAGACCCAGGCATCGTCGTCCGTGGTCGGGTCCTGGTAGGCCTCCTTCGTGACCCGGGCGATTCCGACGATCTCTTTCGGCCCGACGGAGTGGTAGATGAAGCAGAGATCTCCCTTCTTCATCTCCCGCATATTGTTGCGGGCCTGGTAGTTCCTGACCCCGTCCCAGAAGGTACTCTTGTCGCGGATGAGGTCATCCCAGCAGTAATCACCAGGTTCAGTTTTCAGCAGCCAGTAAGCCATGATTCAAGCTCTCTCCATCAATTACCCAGGGGCGAGACAGAGACCTTCGAGGGTTCGATATAGTCCCAGTATTTTTTTTCATACCGCGTAACGGAAACATCCGAATGCTTCTTCGTATCGACGATGAAGATCCGGTAGCGCAGCTCCACCTTCTCACCCTTCTTCAGGTCTTTTTCAAAATAGGCTCCGAAGCGTCCGTAGTTGCGGGTCGAGTAGACCGTCGGGCGCGGGTTCTTCGGATGGTCCATGTGGGTGACGGCGTAGTTGTTTTCGCCATGCTGGAAGATGCCCGTGATCCACTCGGCGCCTTCCCAGACATCGTTCTTACCGCCGGTAGACTCTGTTGAGCGTACGTAGGTGGTCTTATTGCCTTTGCCGGGTTTTGATTCTACCGCCCGGTATTGGAAGCCGGCGTGCTGCGGGTCTCCCTTGAGACTGACGTTGTCTGAAACGGCTTCGATGGTGATGACGAAGTCCAGCAGCGCCTGCGCCTCAACCTGGCGCCAGGCCGTCACCTGTCGGTAATCCCGCACGACCACTTTGCCCCCGGGGTCGTACCAGCCGGTTTGCGACCGGGTCCTGCCGAGGACGGAGCCCATCACCTGCGCCTCAGGGTCGTATTTTTCGTGCCGTACAGAGACTCCCTTGCAGTGCCAGAAATCCCATCGCTTGTCGCCGACACGCGTATTGCTGAAGCCGATGAAGAGTCCGCGGTGGTGGGTGTACTGACCTCCGGCACCCTTGGTGATAAAGCCATCGTCATGAAAGCCCCAGACATGGTGATAGGTCTTGTAGGTCTGGTGGAGGGAGTCCTTGCTGGCTGGGTCGTAGGCCGTCATCTGTCTCAGCACCGGCGTCTTTCCGTAGAAAAGATCAGAGTGAGCCGCGCCTTCCTTGAAGCTGAAGGCCCTGGAGGCCGTTTTACCTCCGGCCCCCAGCCGCAGCATGTAATTCGATTCCATGCCGGGGTCGAGCTTACTCTCGATCCAGTAAACCTCGATCCCCTTCGAGGTTCCGTTCATGACAACCTGAGCATCGATGGCCTTGCCTCCACCGGCGGGAGTGAGGATTGCGGAGAGCTGGCTGTTGCCCGGCGCAGTCCAGCCAGCGGGCAGTTCCCTGCCCGGGCGCAGGGCCGCGCTGGTTGGAGAGTTTCTCCGAGCGATTCCAGCCGGGTTGACGTTGATCTTGAATTGCAGGTCGGCCGCCGGACAGCTTGCCGCGGCCAGGAGGATTGAGAGCGTGAAGATGGTTTTCATTTTATAGATCCCGGTGGTTGGTTTTCTCACTAGGGGAGAGCTCAATCGGCGGTCTCGAGCGCCAGCGAGGCCTGGTTCAGATAGCTGCAGCGGCAGCCGGCCGAGGCATCAGGGACCAGCACGATGCCGCCGGCGGGAATCGCGTTGACCCAGCAGCCCAGCC
>DODI01000166.1:16035-22349 GCA_003509045.1 Planctomycetota bacterium
CCCAGCAGCCCAGCCGCAGCCCGCCATAATTGTAGGTCTTCTTTGTTCCCGCCAGGTCGAAATACCCCAAGGTGGCGGAGCGGAACAGCATGAGATGGTTTCCTCCCGCGAGGATCCCGCAGCCGTAGGAGCGCTTGAATTTGAACTCCCTGTCGATTCCGGTCTTCAGATCCCAGGCCCCGCCCTCGGCGTAGATCGTCTTGTTGTTGAGCATGGGACGGGAAGAATAATCGACCTTCTTGTCCCATACGCGGTAGCCGTCGGTGGTATGAAATACGGCCATCCTTCCTCCCACCTCCGAGGGCAGCCGGAAGCGGGTCGGCTGGTAGCTCATCAGGAGAATATTTTTCTCGGCGCTCAGGGCGAGCATGGTGCCGAATATGTCCTTGGTCTTTTTCCAATCGACCTTGCCGGTGGATGCCACGATGGCAAGGAGAGCTCCGCCGGGGTGGGGAGGCTCCTTCTGGCCCTTTCCCCGGCGATACTTGATTGTGTCGACCGCCGCCGTCTTCCTGTCGATGAGATAGACCCGGTCGCCTCCGATGGCGATGGCGTTGTGGCGAATGGAATGCTCCGCGTCATATCGCCAGAGCAGCTTGCCGGTTTTTCCATCAAGGGCGAAGAAGGTCTTTGATTCCGTCAGCAGATCTTTCATCTCGCCTTTCAGGTAACGCCATTTCACGATGTGCTCGGGATCTGCGATGGTGCCGTAGATGATTCCGCCTACAGCGGCGAGATAGCCCCAGGCTCCGGGCTTTCCTGTTGATGTGGGCGGTGTCTTGAACTCACCGAGCTTCTCGCCGGTGGCCAGGTTGATTCTCAGGCAGACCTCCTTCTGATGGATGTAGACACTGTCTCCTTCGGCGCAGAGGTTGCTGCCGGTGCCGGCGGTTCCCATGAGATGGTCCTGGTTGAAGGCTTTCAGGATTCCGGGAAGGGGATATTCCCAGACGGTTCGGCCATTGTAGGCGTCGGCGCCGCGAACGGCGTTGAGTCCCTCCACGACCAGGTAGCCTTTGTGAAAGAGTGGGGCAGGCCCTCTTCCGTGCCGCTGCGGAACAGGGAGGTCGGCGTCGCGGAACCAGAGCATGCGCAGCGGCCCCTTGACGATGGCGTCTTCTGAGCAGCAGGTATTGGCGGGATTGGAATATTGATGAGTCCAGCTCCCTGCGCCGGCGAGAGCTCCCCGCCTGCTGAGCTCCAGCTTTCCTTTTCGGCTGATGGCGACAACTCCCCCCCATGGGCGGGTCAGGCGGGTCAGCTCATCGGGGTCGATTTTCACGGGGGAGCCTGCGGCGCTTCGCCCGGAGACCACGAGGTTGGCGAAATATTTCGGATAGTTCGTCTTTTTCAGAGAGGCCTGGTGTACCACCACCCGGGTTCCGTAGAGTCCTGCATCGTCGAATCGCTTTCTCGCCTTCGTCACGAGGCCCGGGTCTTCTTCGAGACAGTAGATCTTCAGGGAGCTCTGGCGCGCCAGCTCCAGGGCCAGGCTTCCATCTCCGCAGCCCAGGTCCAGGCAGTAGCCCTCCCGGATGCCCGACTTCTCGAGGATCTCATCAGCTGCATCGGCGAAGCTCTCGATATGGCCCGGAAGGGCTCTCTTTCGAGCGGGCTCGGAAGCCGCGCCGCCGTTGTCTTTTCCGGAGAAGCAGTAGATGAAGCCCCGGTCGGTGCTGACGTAGAGTCGCCCGTTTGAGGAGGCGAGGCCGAAGACAGAGCCGCTGACCTTGCCCTTCCAGCTGACACTCTTGCTGGCGGAGTCCACCAGGGCGACCTCGTCTCCTCCGGCGCTGACGATGGTTGAGCCGGAGCAGATCAGCTCATCTCCTCCCGGCACCCCGTTGATATTCCAGAGAGGCTCGATGCCTACGAACTTCACGGTATTGCCCTTGCGGTCACGTTTCGTTTTTTTCGCCCAGCGGTAGATCTTGATGCCGTCCTTTGAGAAGCTGGCAAGCTGGTCTCCGAAGCGCGCGACCGGCCCGCCGAGCTGGGCCTCCTCGATGCCGGTGGCGGCGTTGAAGAGCCTTCCACTGTTGAAGAAGTGGGTTCCGAGCCCGATAACCAGGGAGCCGCCAAGCTGTCCGTATTTCTGCAGGTGGAAGTATTGGAGTTTTCCATCCGCGCTGTTGAGGGAGGCCGGAACTGCACGGCCCGTAGGCAGATAGACCCTGCCTTTATCAAGGACGAGGTGGCCCTGGGCGGAGACTCCGCTGGCGGCGTCAGCCCCGCCGTGGGGCTGGGGCATGTAGCGGAAGCCATCGGTGTCGTTGAGCCACGCGCGCTTGCCGTTCTCGAGCTTCAGGGCCTCTATGAAGATTCCCTCTGAGGGCCAGATCCCGGCGGCCCAGTAGATGATGCCGTTGGCGACCGCGGGTCCTCCCCTGGCCGGCCAGATGGAGGAGATGTTGTCATTGCCGAGGATCCTGCGGGCGGTGGGGCCGCCCCTTCTCTTCCATTCCAGCTTTCCGGTTTTGGCATCGAGGCAGTAGAGATACCCATCATCGCTCACGCAGTAGATGCGGCCATCTGCGCAGACAGGCGCCAGGCGGATCGGGCCGTCGGTGAAGTAGCTCCACCTCTCCTCGCCGGTGATGGCATCGATAGCATGGAGCTGGTGGTCGGCCGAGCTGCCGAAGTAAAGCAGGCCGTCTGCGATGATGGTCTGGAAGGCCCGGTCAAACTCCTGCCTGGGCGAGCTTGGCCAGGCTGAATCGGGTACATGAGACCGGTAGGTCCACTGCAGCGAGAGTTTCCCGGGCAGCTCATCTGAGGTATAGCCGCTGCGGGCGGAGTCGCCCCGGTAGGTATTCCAGTCGGCGGCGTCGAGCGCTCCGGCAGAGAGCAGGAGCGCCGGGAGAAGACGGAGAATTTTCATCGTATGCCTCGATGGTTCAGGATGGTGTTTCCCAGGTTTCAGATCGCAAACACATATTGAAGCATCAGGGCTTCAAGTGAAAGATCCGCCTCGGAGGAATCAGGAGGGAGGGCCTCAGCTGAGCTTTGAGATGGCCGCGGCCGGGCCGAGGCCATCTTCTGCCGCCCTGGCGTAGTAGCCTAGCCGGCGTCCGGGGTCGTCCTCGCGCACGAGCTCGAAGCCGCTCTCTCCATAGAGAGCCGTGAGAGCGTTTTCAAGAGCCGGGCGCAGCGAGGTATCCATCGCGTCGGTATTGGGAGTCAGCAGGCGGTCGTTGAACGAGACCTCGACCTCGCTGCAATCGACCGTCACGCCCGGGGGAAATTCTTTTTCTCCACAGAGGCGCTGAATTTTTCCGAGCGCCTTTGCCAGCACTGAGCGCAGCCGATCAGCGGGGTCGCCTTCCAGGCTCTTCCGGTTGGAAAAGAGGAGTCCCGCCCAGCCCTCCCGGCGGCTGCTGCCGGAGCCTCTCGAGAAGTCGACTCCGAACTGCCAGAGCTTGCTTACAAGGATGATGCTGGGAGCTTCCGGTACATGGCTGTAATCGGCCAGGTCGAGAATTTCTTCACCTTCTTCCAGGCGCCAACGGCTGAAGATGCTCAACAGCGCATCCCAATCAGCGCCCGCCGGGGCGCCGATGCCGAACTTGACGTCTATTTTCTGTAGCTCAGGGATGGGTTCACTCATAGCGGGGAAGATTAGAGGAAAAAGGGCTCCTGTTCAAGCGAGAGAAGCTGGGTGGAGGGATTACTCGGGAGCGTAGATTCAATTTCGCGGGCCTTTAGGGGTCAGATGGCGTGTGGCATTTTAAAATACTCGCCTGTTCTGGAGAGCCCCTGGCGCGGCGGCTCCAAAGACGGCAGCACTCCGAAAACATGCGACTAGGCGGCGCCTACTTGACCTGCGAGCCGGCCATGCGGCTGTAGATCACGTGGGCCTCCTCGATGAAGAGGTTGGACTCCTCGACCCGCTGGCGGGAGCGCTCGGGGGTGACGTCTTCGTCTTCCTCGCCGCGGGCCTTGGCGAAGTATTCCGCCACCCCGATGTGGAACTCCCCGGTGTCGATGAAGTGCTTCTGGAACTCAGCCTGGGTGTCGTAGTTGTCCGACAGGAGGAGCCCCCTGGTTGAGAGCAGGCCGTCGGCGGCCTTGACCATGCCCTCGAAAGAGACCTTCGCGGCGTCCCGGGTTTTTTCCGCTTCGAGATGCAGGGAAGCCTCGAAGATGAGGCGCTCAGCATCGTCGAGCATGAACTCGGCCTGGTCGACCATCTCACCTGCGCACTCACCCTGGCCGACCTCCTTGATATATTCCCAGGGCTGGCGATTGTCGAAGAAATCGGCCTCGTTCTCGCCTACCTCGCTGAACTCTTCGAGCTCCTCGTGGATCCGGGCCTTCCCAAGGCGTTCCATGCAGTCCCTGAAGGACTCGCTGCCCTCCTTCTCGCTATCGTAGATGGCGGTCAGCTTCTGGATGACCTCGGGCGCCCTGTGGGCGGGGACCTTGCCGACCATCAGCCCGTAGGAATCAGCGTTGTTCTCGGCGGTGCCGCCGAGGATCACCTGGAAGAGGGGAGCCACTCGGCCGGATTTTCTCTTCGATGTGCCGAAGAAGCCGATATTGGCGATGTGGTGCTGGGCGCAGGAGTTGAAGCAACCGCTGATCTTGATGGTGATGTCATCGCGCAGGCCGCCGTCGCCGTCACCCATACCTTCTCCACTCACTGCATCCGCGGTGAATTGCCTGTGCAGGACGCCCGCGAGTCCGCGCGAGGACGCGATTCCGAGCTTACAGGAATCAGTTCCAGGGCAGGCCGTGATGTCGGCGACGCTGTCTGCGAGCGGCGCGGCGAGGCGCAGGTCTTCAAGATCTTTATAGAGGGCGGGCAGGTCCTCGTTCGAGATCCAGCGCAGCAGGAGGTTCTGGGGGACCGTGGCCCGTATGGTGTCCTTGATGTATTTGCGTGAGATGGTTCCCACTCCCCTGAGCTGGTTCGCGGTAAGATCGCCAAGAGCCAGCGACACCGTCACCATGGAGTAGCCCTCCTGGGCCTGGGCGCGGACATTGTGGCGATGCCAGGCCCGGAAATTTCCGTCGATTCCGGGAGCCCCGAGATCCAGCTCGGAGGGAGGCTTGAGGGGTTCTTCCTTTTGCGAGTGGGCTTCCGTCATGATTTGTTCTCGAAGGGAGTCCTCCGGCAGCCTGGCGAGCTCTTCCTCGATGTTCTTACGGAATTCATCGATGCCGAGGTTCGCGACGAGGAACTTCATCCGCGCCCTGGCGCGTTTATTTTTTTCTCCGAGCCTGGCGAAGACCCTGGAGATCGCCTGAGCCAGTGGCAGCATCTCATCGGCGGGAACGAAATCGCTGTAGAGCTGGGCCTGGTGGGGGACAGCTCCCAGGCCGCCGCCGACATAGACCGCGAAGCCCTCGGCTGTCTCTCCATCAACTTCCCTTGTCGCGGCGATGGCGCCGATGTCATGAATCCGTGCGAGGCCGCAATGATGCTGGGCGCAGCCGGAGAAGGAGATTTTGAACTTGCGTCCGAAGTTCTGCGCGTCCGGATGGCGCAGCAGGAAGTAGGCCATCGCCTGGGCATGGGGCGTGACGTCAAAAACCTCGTCGGCGCAGACCCCCGCATCGGGGCAGCAGGTCACGTTGCGGACCGTATTTCCGCAGGCCTCCTTGGTGGTGATTCCGGTCGAGGCCAGCCGCCGCATGATATTCGGGGTGTCGAGGATATCGACGAAGTGGTACTGCACATCCTGGCGGGTCGTGATGTGGGAGATCGAGTCGGCGTATTCTTCCGAGAGGTCGGCAAGGACCTCGCACTGGCTGGCGGTGAGCATTCCCAGGGGGATCTTGATGCGGAGCATCTGGGTGCCGTCCTGGCGCTGGCCGTAGACTCCGTGGCGCAGGCGGAACTCGAGAAAGACCTTCTCGGGCATCTGGCCGTCGAGAAAGCGGTTGAGCTCGGTTTCGAAGATGTCGATCTCTTCGCGGGCCTGCTCGGAAAGATCTGGCCAGGAAAGCTGGTTGTTGGTCGGGGGGCTCATATCAGTCGGAATACCAGGAAAGAGTTAAAAAAGATTCGTCCCGCTTAGGGGCGTCGGCGAACGCATTTTACAACTTCCCATCCTATCGACAAGCTCTCAGGTCATCCAGTGGCGATCGTTGGCCGAAAACAGCGTAAAACCGTTCTTTTCTCAAGGCAGCGCTTATTCACCGAGGGCGAAGAGGCGGTGGGTGATGTCGCTGGTGGCGGGGTAGAGGTCGCGGTAGATCGCGAAGCGTTCGTCGTAGAGACGGGTCTGTTCCGCTCGCGGCTCGAGGACGCGGGTGACCTCCGAGCAGCCGGAGATGAATTCGTTGAGCTCGCCTTCGTTCGCCAGGAT
>DODI01000166.1:22739-23806 GCA_003509045.1 Planctomycetota bacterium
GGTCGACCGAGGATGTCAGCGGCGATCTGCATCCAGGTCTCGGAGCGGGCGGCTCCGCCGATAGCCTTGTAGAGCTGGATGTCGACTCCCGCCTCGGCGTAGATCTCGCTGTTGAGACGGATCTCGTGCAGCAGCCCCTCGAGGATCGCCTTGACGACCTCCTTGCGGGTGGTCGTCAGCCGCATCCCGAGGATGGCTCCGAGGGCGCGGTCGTCGAGCCAGGGAGTTCCAGTCGTGGCGAAGTGGGGCAGGACCAGCAGGTCGGTCGGGTTCTCGGGAAGCCCGGAGCAGATAATGTCGTAGGGGTCCTTGCCGCAGCCCTTCGCCTCGGGGAGCTCATCGCCGGCGAGGTTGTCGCGGTACCACTTCAGGAGCGAGCCGCCGGTGAAGTTGTAGGCGATCGAGATGTACTGGCCGTCACCGAGGGTGGGGTAGTAGCACAGGTTGTTTTCAACCATGGCCTGGGCCTCGGGCAGTCCCTCGAGATGGACGCCGAGGCAGATCACTGTTCCTGTCGCGAGCATCGATTCGCCGGGTTGGATCCCGGCCCCGAGGATTCCCGCCGGTTGGTCGTGGAGCCCGGCGGCGACGACGCAGTCCTCAGGCAGGCCGAGGTCGTTGGGACCAAGGGTGCCGAGGTTCGTTCCCGGCGCGGCTACCGGCGGCAGCAGGTCGGTGGACAGTCCCACCGCTGATAGGATCTCCGGCGACCAGTCGAGCTTCTTGACGTCAAAGGCGAGGGTTCTTGAGGCCATCGAGTAGTCGATGTGGGGTTCAATTCCGAGGGAGGCCTGGATGAAGTCGCCGAAGGAGAGGAACCTCTTCGTGCGGGCGAAGGTGTCGGGGTCGTGGTCGCGCCGCCAGAGTATCTTGAAGATGGAGTGGAAGCTGTTGATACCGTGGCCGGCGATATCGAAAACCTGGCGGTCGTTGAGCTTGTCACGCAGCAGGGGCACCGACTCCTGTCCGCGGGCGTCGAAGCCGATGATGGCGTTACCGACCGGCTTGTTGTCTTCGTCAACCGGGACCATCGCTTCTCCAAGGGTGCTGGTAGCGAGCGAGCGGAT
>DODI01000618.1:0-3100 GCA_003509045.1 Planctomycetota bacterium
CCAGAACCGGGATGCCCGGCTCGTGGCCCCCTGGCCGGGAGGCTCGCCCGAGCGGAAGCACCCGCGCCGCCCGCGAAAAGATCGCCGGACGCCGCCGGAAGCTCCGCCGGAAGAACCCGGCGAGACTTGAGCCTGCATCACTCCGCCGTGACGGGGTTGGTGAGCTTGCCGATGCTCTCGACCTCGACAGTGACCTCGTCGCCGTCCTTGAGGAAGACCGGGGGGTTGCGCGCGGCGCCGACACCCTGGGGCGTTCCCGTCAGGATCACCGTGCCGGGCAGCAGGGTGGTGCCCTGGCTGAGAAACTCGATGAGCGTCGGCACGTTGAAGATCATGTCCGAGGTAGTCCAGTCCTGCATCACCTCGCCGTTGAGGGTCGTGCTGAGCTTCAGGGCGTTGGGGTCGGGGATCTCCTCAGGGGTAACCAGGCAGGGCCCCAGCGGCAGAAAGGTGTCGAAAGACTTGCCGCGGCACCACTGGCTGCCGCCCTTCTTGGTCTGCCAGGTGCGGCCGCTGACATCGTTGGCGCAGGTATAGCCGAGCACATAGTCAAGGGCATCGGCCTGGGAGACGTTCTTCGCCTCGCGGCCGATGACCACCGCCAGCTCGCATTCGTAGTCGACCGTCACCGGCTCGATGGCGGGCACCACGATGGGGTCACCCGGGTTGTTGAGGGTGTTGGCCGCCTTGATGAAGAGCACGGGGTACTCGGGAATGTCATTACCGCCCTCCTCAGCGTGCTGCCTGTAGTTCAGGCCGATACACAGGGCTGTACGCGGGGTCACCGGGGCGAGGAGTTTCGCAATCTCCGCCGTTTCTTCCGTAACGCTATAATCACCGAAGAGATCTCCCTCGATCACCCGGGCCGTATCTTCGCTGACCCATTCACCGTAGCGCTCCTTGGAGGCGCCATCCAGAAAACGAACGATCTTCATCTAATTGATTCCTTGTTCCTGTGGTTCTGCAGACCATCGCGCTCGCGACAAGAGCCCCTATTAAAACAAAAGGGGACACGGCTTGCCAGAAGCCGCGTCCCTTGTTTGTTTTCTTCCCCCGCCCGCAACCCCGGGGAGATCAGTCTCTCTTCAGCAGCCTCCTGATGAGCTCGCGAAGCTCCCCGACCTCTTCACGCAGCTCCTGGACCTGCCGCTCAAGACCCCTCGACTCGCTCTCTTTCTCACGATGGCCGGAATCATCCTTGTCCCGCCGCTTCTCGAAAATCTCCGTCGCCATGTGACGAATGATGCCATCCGCCTCGGCCCAGAGCTCGGCAGCCCTGTCATCATCTCCCTCTCGCCGAGCCTCGATGGACCTGGCCCTCAAACCGTTCACCTCTCGAAGGGCACGCAGGATAAATCCGTTCTCATCCCTGGCCTTCCGGCGGCGGCCGTCATCGTCTTCTTCTTCGTCGTCGTCCTCTTCATCATCCTCGTCGCCATCATCCTCCTCGTCGTCGTCATCCTCGTCGTCGTCCTCATCATCTTCGTCGTCCTCGTCAGCGTCTTCCTCAAACTTCTCCAGCTCGGCCTCGAGTCGCTCTGCCCGCTCAAAATATTCTTCTGCCTCATCCTCCCTTCCGGCCTCTTCAGCTTCTTCGCCCAGGCGATGGAGCTCTTCGATCTTTCTGTTCAGCTCAAGCTCCTCGAGATGCCTCAAGGCCTCCTCCCGCTCACCCTCCAGATCCTCGACAGCTTCCTCATCGCCCTCGCGGCGGATGGCCCTGAGCTCCTCTTCCATTCCATCGAGGTCCTCCTTCAGCTCACGGATCTTCTCATCCAGGCTCCTGTCATCTTCATCTTCGTCCTCATCGTTGTCTTCTTCCTCTCGCCTTTGCAGCTCCAGCTCTTCAAGGTGCGCCTCCAAATCGCGCTCGAGCCGCTCAGCCTGCTCAAAATATTTTTCCGCGGCCTCCTCGTTGCCGGCCTCTTCAGCTTCTTCCCCCTTCTGGCGCAGCTTGAGAATCTCTCTCTCTTTCTGGAGCACCTTGAGCTCCATGAACGCCTCTTTATGTTCCCGCTCCAGCTCGCGGAGCCCCTCCTCGATCTCCTCCAGACGCTCTTCAGCTTCTTCTATTTCTTCCTCGAGCTCCCTCTCTTCATCCTCCTCTTCGTCTTCATCTTCGCCATCTTCATCCGCATCGTCTTCTCCCTCAACGGCGGATGCGCTCACAGCCGACATCCTGAAGCCGCTGCCAGTTCGGGTGCTGATATCCAGTGAGAGATTGCTCAGAAGAAAGGTGATAACGACAACAAGGGTCAGGACGACGAGTCGGAGCTCTGAGAACATGACGGCATTCCTTGAATGAACGTTGTTTGGTGAGACGGAAGAGAAGGCCCGCGCCCGGCCTCCTGAGTTTTCGCGCTTATTTCATCGTCATCTTACGTGACAGCCCGAAAGGCCCACTAAAAAATAACCCCTCTTCAAAGACGCGCGAGACATGAACTCAGAGTGGGCACTCGCAGATTCCACCGAGAAAGTCTTCGGTCTCATCCGGGCGGCAGGTCCGATCCATGCCGATCGGCTCGATCTGTCCGAGGAAGACATAGCCGATGATGGTGATGGCATCGGAGAGATTGGTGCGGCCATCATCGTTGGCATCGCAGGCGTCATCACAGTACCAGCGCTCACGCCCGAGGTAGAGATGGTTGAGCTGGAAGATCGCGTCACTGACACTGACGGCGCCATCGGAATTGCAATCTCCCCTGAGAAAAAGCGCGGACTGCAGCGAGCAGACCGGGACGATGCGGTCGGAATAATAACCCTCGGCATCCAGGAAATAGATCGCGAATTCGGGCACCTCCAGCCCAACCCCCTCGGCCGCAATCGAGGTGGCACCCCTCTGGATTTCAAGGCTCTCACCATCACCAAGCTCCAGGGTTCCGGAGGTCCAGCTGTCCGCCCCCTCACTCCAGGTCACCTCGATAGTTCCCCCGCCGCTGGGAAAATAGCTACAGGAGATGCCCGCAACCGGCTCGCTAAGAGGTGTCGATGCACGTACCGTAAAAAACACTGTCACCAGCTCCGATACGAGATCACCGGACTGGCCGCGCAGGCCAAACACATGATCGCCAACTGCGATATCCTCAGCCTGGTATTCGTT
>DODI01000232.1:0-3871 GCA_003509045.1 Planctomycetota bacterium
TGTGGAGGGTTCGGACGATCCCGATGCGGAACTCGCCGACAAGGAGGCTGTCCTGCCGAAGGTTGAGGAGGGCAATCCCATGACCTGCTCCGAGTTGGAATGCAAGGAGCACAGGACCAGGCCGCCGGCCCGGTATACCGAGGCCAGCCTGGTGAAAGAGCTTGAGGAAAACGGGATCGGTCGCCCCAGCACCTACGCCAGCATCATCGACAAGATCATCTACCGGGGCTACGTCTTCAAAAAAGGAAACGCCTTGGTACCCAGCTTCACGGCCTTCGCCGTTGACGCCCTGATGGTCAAAAAATTCAGCCAGCTCATCAACATCCAGTTCACAGCGCAGATGGAAGAAGATCTCGACCAGATCTCCCGTGGAGAGCGAGAGTCCCTTCCCTATCTCAAGGACTTTTACTTCGGCAACGATGAATCCGAAGGCCTCTCCAACCTGGTCAAACAGGAGATCGACCCAGGCGAAGCCCGGGCCCTGAACTGGGGAAAAGATTCAAAGGGTCGCGACATCCAGGTGCGTGTCGGACGATTCGGACCCTACCTGCAGAGAGGAGAGGACGGCGATCCTGAGCAGGCCAAAGCCAACATCCCTGAAGAAACTCCCCCGGATGAGCTCACCCTGGAGAAGGCGGAAGAGCTCCTCGAAATGAGCTCCAACGAAGAACCCATGGGATACGATCCCGAGACCGGGCTCCCTGTCTATCTCAAGGCGGGCCGTTTCGGCCCCTACGTACAATTGGGAGAAAAGCCGCCGAGAACAAAGAAGGACAAGAAACCTCGCGAGATCATATCGCTCAAGACCGCGGCGCAGCTGCGCACGGCGGCCAGGAAGATTGGAAAACGGGCCGCGGTCCAGGTACGCATCCTGAAGGCAATGGCTGAATGCGGCGAAGATGAGCTGATCATGGAACGAGGCCAGCTGCTGAAAGACTCCCAGGGGAATGCGCAGAGCCTCAAGGCCTTGATTGAAAAAGGGCTGCTCCAGGAGAAAACCGAGCCGGGCCAGGAGGAGGCCGAAAAAGAGGCCAGGAAGGCCGAGGCTGTATTCAAGACTTCCAGCCTGTTAGCTGGAATGAAGGCGGAAGAGGTCACGCTGGAGGACGCCCTCAAGCTTCTATCTCTGCCGCGCCTGCTCGGCACCGACCCGGGCAACGAAGACAATGAAGTCTTTGCCCATCACGGCCGCTTTGGCGCGTACATCAAATGCGACAAGGAGACCCGGAGCCTCAAGTCTGAAGATGGCCTCTTCACCATCACCATCGAAAGAGCCCGGGAATTGCTGCGAGAAGAAAAGAGCGGCGGCGGCGGATGGGGTAAGAAACCCAAGGTTCTCAAGGCTCTGGGCGCCAATAAGGAAGCCGGAACGGAGATCTCCCTGAGAGCCGGCCGCTACGGCCCCTACGTCACCGATGGTGAAATCAACGCGTCGGTTCCTAAGGGAATGGATGCGGAGAAGCTCACCCTGGAGGAAGCCATCGAGCTGATCAGGGAACGCGCTGAGAAGGCGCCGGCAGGAGAGAAGAAGGCGAAGAAAAAGGCCAAAAAGAAGACGAAGAAGAAACCCGCTAAAAAAGCTGAGGTTGAATTTTCAACAGATGAAAGGCCAGCCACGCCCGAAGGAACACCCGCCGCGGAAACGCCGGACGCCCCCCCATCGGAAGACCCCCCTCCCCTTCCCTTCTGAGCCCACAGACCTACTGCGAGCGATCTAACCGCCTTCGCCCCCCCCAGTCTCCGGCAGCAATCGCTCCAGAACCCTCCTCTCCATCTTGCTGTAATATCGTTCAAGCCATGAATTGAAATAAACCATATCGGCGGTTCTCCCCATGATCCAGTAGACCTCGATGCGAGGAATCCGGGTCACGACTCCGGCAGCGCAGGGATCCTCCAGGGCCGCCAGCAGCGCAAGGGTTCTCAGGCCGATCAGGAGCGGCCAGGCACAGGCGAGGCGCAGTCGCGCCTGGCGTCTGGGTATGGAGATCGTGTACTTCCAGCCGGCCCTATAGTGCCCCAGGGTTTCCCTGATGAGCCCGTGCATCACCGGCCTGAACGATGCCCTGCTCTCTGCGACCAGCAAGCTGTCGAGACTGCGCCCGGCGGCCTCCAGTCTCTCCATCGGCAGGTAGCATCGTCCCCGGCTGAGATCGCCGTCAATATCACGCAGGATATTGGTCAGCTGGAGCCCCTTGCCGAAGCGCGCGCCAAGCTGCCGCATGCTATCCCCCTGCCAGCAACTGAGTGAGGGGATATGAGCCATCACCAATTCGGTCCAAAACTCGCCCACGCAGCCGGCCACGTGGTAGCAGTAGAGGTCGAGCTCGGCATCGTCGTTGAGCGCCTCGACCTCACCGCTCTCCGCGGAAGGAAAACGCGACAGGTCGGTTTCCATTCCACGGGTCAGCGTGGTAACGAGGGTGCGAATAAGCTTACGATCGCTCGATCTGAATTGCTCATAGAGTGCGAAACACTCCCCTATTCTCAGCAGGAGCTGCCGCTCCGCCGAAATCTCCTGGGGCGCCCCCACACGGGAAATCATTCCAGCGAGGGCTTCGACTTCTGGCTCGTCGACCTCGAACTGGCGGCGAAAGATCTTGAGGTGCTCCAGCCTCTCTTCAACCGGTAGCAGGCTCGTATCGGCGATCGTATCGGCGCACCGACAGAAGAGATAGGCGACACCCAGCTGAGAACGGACACTCGCGGGCAGGACCCGAAGAGTCAGGTAGAAGCTTCGGCTGACGCCCTTCAGGATGGAGTTCAGTTCGCGATGGATGGACTTTCCAGGCATGGAGAACAGAATACCATGGCCTCAGCCATGCTGGGCACCGCCCTTTGAGCAAGATCAGGCCGGCGGCAGGATTCTTTCCTCAAAAGGTCCTACCCACTTGTAGAGAGCCCCTGACTCGCCCTATCATACGTCCAGCCAAAGAAACCGCGACACCTGAACATGAACAGACACTCCTTCACCAACCTCTACCCCATCACCTCCTTCCTGATCCTTCTCAACATCGGGTTTTTCGTCCTCCAGTGCATCTCGGAGGGAAAACTTGGGGTCGAGCCCGGGCGGGTCATGCTGGACCTGGGCGCCATTCACGGCGGCAGCATTTACACAGGCGATTACTGGCGACTCATCTCCGGTACCTTTCTCCATGGCAATGTCCTCCACGTGGCAATGAACTGCATGGTACTGCTCGACCTCGGCCGCTTCTGCGAACCGCGGCTTTCCAGATCCAAGTTTTTCTCGATCTACATGCTCAGCGCTCTCGGCGGAAGCATCTCCAGCTACTCCTGGCCGGCATTGTCCCAAGAAACGGTCTCCCTCCCAGATGCGGTATCCATCCTGCTGGGGCAGGATGCTGTCACCGGACTCGGGGCGGCGACCAGGGAGTTCGTCGGGCACATGTCGGTGGGCTGCTCCGGCGCCCTGGCCGGCCTGATAGGATTGATGCTCGTCTACTCGGTCAAAGAACACCATGCCGCCCTGCGATCGGGCATGTTGCGCTGGATTTTGTTCATCGGACTCATCACCTATTTTCTTCCGAACGTTGATCACGCCGGGCACCTCGGCGGCTTCCTCATCGGTGGAATCTGCGGACTCACAGTGACCGACTTCGCCACCAGCCAGACCTCCCTGCGCTGGCGGATTCCCGCCGGCGTGACAGGCTTGGCGATGATCGCAAGCCTGGCCCTGGCGGTCTACAACTTCGGTGAAAAACACTGGGGCTGGAGCTGAGCCCCCTCTTCTCTTCAGGCCACCTCGATCGAGACCAATCGGGGCTGTCCAGCTGGCGGCATCATCAAACCGCCTGATTGCGAGATTCTTACACCTTGGGGGCTCCCGTTGCCGACACAAGGCTCATCTCCTCCT
>DODI01000488.1:0-1203 GCA_003509045.1 Planctomycetota bacterium
TCGAGGTAAGCTTTGTCTGCGTCTCTCAAGGTTTTGGAGTCCGAAAGCGTTTCGTTGCGGCCCGTGAAGTAACGGAAAGCATACCGGATAATCGACTGGCGGACCTTTTCCGATTTCGCCAGTCGATCGATCAGGTCGAAGGCGTCCTTGACGTCGCCGTCGATCGTCTTGTCGCCCGTACCTTGCAGCACTCCGTGAGGATCGACCGGTAAGGTCTTGTAAACCGGGAGCGAGGCGCCAAATTCATTGGTTTCGCCCCGCCGGGCCTCTTTGACCAGGTTTTCCGGGTGCTCGATGGATTCCTCGGTTCGGAATCGGCCGAAGTCGTCGTAGATCTCGAACGGAAAGCCAAGTGGGTCCATCTTCTCGTGGCAACGCCAGCAGTAAGCAACGCCCGTCCGGTTTTCCATCCGCTGTCGAAGTGTCTTTTGATGGTCCGGAGGGATCACCGCATCGACGGTGATCGGCACGTCCGGGATGGTCCCGGCCAGCAGCTTCTCGCGGATCCACTTGCCGCGGTGGATCGGGTCCGTCTCAAGGTTTTGTGAATGGGCGATCAGCCAGGCGGGGTGGGTGAGGATGCCTTTGCGGTTGGGGATGATGGCCGGCTGGTGGGTTGGGTAGTCCCATGTTTTCCAGTCGATGTTCCAGTACGAGGTGACCTGCTCTCCGCGCATCTGCTGGCCGGTCCGTCCCAACACGTTGCCACCGTGCCAGAAGCCCATTGCCATCTTCATATAAGGCATGCCCTTGGCCTGGCCTTCGCTGAAATGGAGTTCCAATGCAGGCATCATTCTCTTCAGCGCGTTCAGCAGCGACTTGTTGTCACCGCCGCGCACTTTGCGGAATTCCCATATCGTCAGCATGAACGATTTATGGGGGGCGATGTCGCCTGGCTCCCAGGTCTCCCAGTCGAATTTCCTGAAGTACTCGTAGACCTTGTTCAGTTGATCTGCCCCGGCCTTCATCGCCTCGTTATCGCCTGAGTGGTAGATGAAGAACTTGTCAGTCGTGAGCAGCTCTTCAAAGACCTGTTCATCCTTTTCAAGGATGTGCTCGACCAGCATGTCCGTCTCGTCAATCAGGCGACTCACCGCTTGCTCGTGACGGCCTGCTCCGAAACGCGAGTCGTCTTTGAAGACCTCCTGTGCCTTCGGATACCCGAAAAACTCTCGAAAGAAACGCAACTTGCGGATCGGCTGG
>DODI01000488.1:1309-13425 GCA_003509045.1 Planctomycetota bacterium
GAGTGGTAGATGAAGAACTTGTCAGTCGTGAGCAGCTCTTCAAAGACCTGTTCATCCTTTTCAAGGATGTGCTCGACCAGCATGTCCGCCTCGTCAATCAAGCGGCTGACTGCTTGCTCGTGACGGCCCACGCCGAAACGCGAGTTGTCTTTGAAGACCTCCTGTGCCTTCGGATACCCGAAAAACTCTCGAAAGAAACGCAACTTGCGGATCGGCTGGTTCGTAGCGCTCGCGTTGAGATTAGCCGCCTGAATATTTTCGTCGATGATGTACCACTGATCGCGGCGGTTCAGCATCCGGCGGACCTCTCGTTCGAAGTCCTCGCGCGAACTCAGCCGGCCCTCTTTCACTGCCTTAACCAGCTCCTCGTCCGGGCTCGCATCGGTCAACGCATAGGCCAGCGCGTAGCTCGCATCGCGTGGCGACATCATCCGCCTGCCGTGCTCGTCCGGCTCGCCCTGTCCGAACTCGTTGCGATAGGCAAACTCGGTGCTCAGGACCAGAGACTCGATCAGCTTCCCGATGGTCTTTTGCCGGTCGAGCTTGGCCATGTTGAGTTTGAACTGCTCGATGTTTTCAGCGATCTCCGAACCCGTCGGCTTGCGCTCGAATATTTGCGCATACAACTCAATGATCAGCTGAGTCATCGGCGCTTCATCCGCGCCATCCGCAGCTTCTCGTTCGGCCTTGAAGGAGGCCTTCCAGTCTGCCAGGCACTTGTCGATGACCTGGTGGTACCGATCGCCTTGCTGGCGGTGCTTCTTAATGGTCTCGGTGATAACCGCCATCTCAGTATCTTTGAGTGGCACGTACTTCGGCCGGCCGAAGCGGCCATTTTTGACGTGACGATAGAGCTGGTTCATGTCCCACGTGTCGTAGAACAATTTCATGGTGATGATGCGGTTCTTGATGCGGTAGTCGGTCACCCCCTCCCTGTACCAATCCCGCTCACTTTGCAGGATGATGCTGTCGAACTCAGCACGATTGGCTTCGCTGTAAGGTGCCCAGACGGGTTTGCCGTGGCGATTCACTTCAGATTTGGCAGTGGTTTCGTCGACCTTAAAGGCAGTGCGTTTGTAGCTTGCGATGCCCAGCAGGATGGCCCGGATATCTTCCTGGTTAAAACGGCCCAGCAAGCCGAGGTTTTCATGCCGCCCGCCACGCTTCGGCGGCCCGGGGTACGGGATTTCTTTCCGAACCAGCCTGGAGAGGAGTCCCTCGTGTTGATCGTCATAGATATCCTTGAGCAGGCGATCCATGAAGGAAAACGTTCTCAGGAATTTCTCGCGTGAACGCAAAGTCTTGCGGTGATCCAGTTCGGTCTTCATCAGCGAGTACATTGCCGGGTAGTGGGTCCGCATCGTCGCTTCCGACGACATGTGCCCTGCGACCCGCTTGGCGTTTCCGATCATCGTCAGCAGGTGACCGGTCGTCAGTCGCTTATGGACGATGTATCGCACGCCAACTTTTTCTGGCAGCAGGTAGGGGTTGGTAATCGTCCTGCGGAATTTGCTCCCGCGCTCCGTCTTGGGGCTCCAGTGAACGCCGCTATCACCTTGAACCTGCTGTGTGGTTCCGTAGATTGCCCGCGTCGGGTGGTAATCAAGTAAACGATTGATTCTCTCGTTGAAGATGAACTCGCTGATGAGCCATCGGCGGTCCGGGGTGTAGCCTGGCACATCGGCGTGCTCGCCGGAAAAAAGATCCTTATGATCAAGAACGTTGCCGTACTCGAACCGCAGCAGCTTTTCAGAGAGTGCCTTCGCCGCCTTGCCGGTCAGTTGGCTATTCAGCCATTGCAGCAGGATCTTTCGCTCAGCGTCATTAGGCTGCTTGGCTTTCTCGGGCGGCATCTCGGCCAGCTGGATGACCTCTTGCGCTTTACCGAATAGCTTTTGTCGATCGACCGCATCGATCGTCTCCAGGGCGCTCAGCTGTACCTTGCCTTTTTGCTTGTCGGGGCCATGGCACGACACACAATACTTATTCAGGACCCGCGTTGCTCGCTCCGCCAAGGCGGTCTCGTTCAGCTCTGTATTTGAGGCCGCCCCATTCACGGGCCCGGTTTGTGCAACCAGTTGCACTAAACCAATGGACCACAGGGCCACGAAGCCGCTCAGACCCGCGGCATAACTTGTCCACTTCATACCAGCGATAGCAAAATCCTGTTTTCTGATTGCCGATACCGGTTCCGAATCTCAGCTTGGCTACACAATCAGTCCCGGCGCTGCAGAAAGCCACCTAATGCTCTCAATAAGACTGCTCGCTAATAATAATGTGGATGATGCTGATCACCAACAACGAGTTTTGCAGAGGCAAAAAACGACGAGGCCCAGCTTACGGAAATCCGCTTCGTCGAAAACTGGGGCCTGGAGATAGAACGCGTCGTGCCGAGTGGCTCCGAGAAATAAACTGCGCGGTAACGCTGTTCCACATCGAAACACGGCTTCTCGCTGTAGCAGAAGGATGACGTCTTTTCGACCGTCGTTGGAATGCCTTTTCGAAATGGCTGTTCAAGGTTGTAGTGTTTCCAGGCGTTAAATCATTTTCCGACGCGGAAATACTTGTCGTGCAGCTTGTCGGTCTTCTTGCCGCCGATCGTGAAATCATTGCTGATCAAATCCAGTTTTTTCCCATCGTCACTGAATTGCCAATACCCTCTGGCGGAAACTTTTTCTCCATTTTTCATGGAGCCTTTGAGCTCCCAATTCCACTTGTTTGAAGTCTCTTTCCAGGTGACACAATGAAAGACCGTGCCGCCGTTAAACACGATGAACGACTCAATTTGCTTGGTGGATGCATTGTAGGCGCATATTTCTTTGAGGATGCCCGCGCCCGCGGCATCGGTAAGGATCAGAGCTTCTCCATCCAGGCTGGTTCGCCCAAGTCGTACGCCGGAGATCAGGTCGCCCTTCTTTTTATTGTGGCCCGGCCAGTCATGAATCAGCTTGATCTCAGATGTAAAGCGCCCGGACATGAGTCGCGCGTATTCCTTGAACTCTTTTCGTGTCGACGAGGTCTCCTGGGCGGACAAAGGACTTCCAGTCAACAGAACAATCAAAGCCAGGCAGCGCATTTTAAGCTCCCAATAAAAAGGTGTAGTTCAGAAGTCGTTCCACAAACACAGGCGCATCGTAGCAGGTCAGTGGAGAGAAAACATCTAACGCAGATGGTTTCGAAGCCAGTGACGATGGCTCAACCACTTTCGGGTTTCACCATCCGTCTTGATTGTCAGCTTGTGCGATAGCGGCTTGATTTGAGGTTGTTTGGTTATTTCCAGCGCGCGCTCACGTCATCGAGCCAGCGTCGCGCAATGAGCTCATGTCCCTGGGGGAGGGGGTGGACGCCGTCCCAGATCCAGTGCTCGGGGCTCACCGCTTTGGCGGCGGTGTCGAACACGTCCTGGGTTGGAACCTGGACCGCGTTGAATTCTTTTGCCAGCTTCGTGACGACGCCTCGCATCTGGTTGATCTGGGCGCGACTCGCGTCCCACTCGCCACCTTTTTTCATCCACCAGCCCGACTTCAGGACGAAGGGGTCGAGCAGGACGATTCGGAGGCCGGGGTTCGCTTTGCGGCTGCTGTTGAGGATGTGGTGATAGTCCGCTCCCCATTTTTCAGCATCGAAGCTCGCGCCCTTCTTGGCCTGGCGGTCGTTGACGCCGATGAGGACGCTCAGGAGATCCGGCTTCATGTCGATCGCGTCCTTCTGCCAGCGTGAGCGGAGGTTGGAGATGCGGTTGCCGCTGTGGCCGCGATTGAAGAACTCGAGTTGCGCCTCGGGCATGTCGACGCCGAGCCTCGAGGCGATCAGGTACACATAGCTGTGGCCAAGGTAGTGGTTGCGGTCTTTCTCGTTGCGTCCCCACTTCATGTCGGTGATCGAGTCGCCGATAAAGAGCAGGCGGCTGCCTTTCTTGAAGGACGGGCGCCGGTAGTTGTAGCCGTTGGCACTGGCAGCGCTGTCTTCTTCTGCTGCTGCGGCAACCTGGGAGCTTAAGGCCGCTGCGCCGGTGCAAAGAGCACCCTTCCTGAGAAAATCTCTTCGATGGATCATGTTTTGACCTCTGGTTAATTGAACATTCTGGCAGGGCATTCTGCACGAAAGCAGCGATTCTTCGCTACTGTGCTCCCAGTGCTTCCCGGGCTGGGTGCCCGTTTCCCTGGTGGGCCGATTGGCGGTAGAATAGCTGTCCTATGGATACGCAGATGAAGATCTTTTCACGAGTGCTGGCCCTGGCCGTGTTGTCGATGGCCCTGGCTTCGCCGACGAGCCATGGAGCCCCAAAACAGTCTCTCCGGATTCTGTTCGTCGGCAACAGCTATACCAACCAGTCCTGGGCCGCGATCAAGGATGTCCTCGCCGGGCACCACCTTGAAAAGCACGTTCGCGGCGGGGCGAAATTGACCGGCTGGGCCAAGGACGCGAAGCTGAGCGCGAAAATCAAAACCGGCAAATGGGACTACGTCGTATTGCAGGACCAGTCCCAGGTCCCATCCCTGCCCGGCCGTTTCACCGATGGGTTCCACGAATCGTCAGCGACGCTCGATGACCGCATCCGCGCGGCGGGAGCGAAAACCGTCTTCTTCATGACCTGGGGGCGGCGTGACGGCGACAAGCAGAACAAGAACATCAACCCGACCTTTGAAAAGATGCAGGCTCGTCTTTCCAGCAGCTACCGCGACGCCGCGACGAAGCTGAAGGCGAAAGTGGTGCCGATTGGCGAGGTGTTCGCCGCGATCAAGAAGAAGCATTCGGGCCTGTTCCCGAAACTCTACAAGGGGGACGGCTCCCACCCGGACCGACTGGGCGCCTATGCGGCGGCCTACTCCTTCGGGTGGGCGATCATGGGGGTAGATCCCGCTGCGCATGCGAAAAAGAAGGGCGGCGATTTCCCCAGGGTGGCCGCGGCGGTAAAAAAAGCTATGGCAGCGGGGAAGGCCAGGGCCGCGCGGTGAGCCCGCCCCGTGTCCCCCGGGCTGCTGACGGACGCGTCAACGGTCTTTCCTTGCCGCCAGGTTGACTCAATTGGTGACAATGTAGTGAATCGCGATGCCTTGTTTCGATTCGACTCTTACCGAATTATTGTCACGATAAGCTGGCCCCTTGGCTTGCCTGTAGGAGACCTCGAGATGGCTGTCGTCAATCCACCGCAGCTCGATACCGGAAAAACCTTTCCAGGTCTTGTGCTTGCCGAGGAGACCATCCCGTTGATTCAGCTGCTCTTCCGCACGTCGGAGGCTTGCATTCCAGTAGCAGTAGCCCGCGGCGCCTCCTCCTTCACAATAGAAGCTCGTCGCGATGAACTTGCCATCAGGTGAGGGCATTTCGCTGAGGACTTCTACGGTGTCCGTGCCGCGCCAATCGTGACACCCGCTTGCGAAAAGAATCACCAGCGCGAAAAGCGTTTTTCGGGACTCTGGTTTCCTGCCGCCTGAAAAACGACCCATCTTACGTTCTCCTCTTCTTTTCGGTCATGAGCTGTAATGCTACCGTCGAGCGCTCATGGTTTCCAACAGGCGGAGCGCGGATTCTGCCTGGTGGGAGGGCACGAAGATATGATCGTGGTGATAACCGGCGATCACGTTGGCGCTGATGCCCCGGGCCGCTAATTCGCCGGTGACCGCGGCGGTTAAACCGACTGCCTCCAGGCTCGAATGGACCTGCAGGCTGATGCAGCGAAAGGTGCCTTCATAGGACAGGCCCTCCTCGTCCGCGCTCTCCCTGGTGATGACCAGGGTCAGACCCTCCGGTTCCACGAAAGAGGCCAGTGGGCTGGTGTGTGAGAGATCGCCATAGTCCGCGTCTTCCCGGCTGCAGAAAACGTAGGTGGCTGGCAGTGTCCTTGGTTCCAGGTCTTGTATCAGCTTGGCCAGGTCGGTCTCAGCGTTCATGCTCCTGTCCTCATCGTGCTGTTAGACATCTCAGCTAATCCTCAAGAGTTTCCAGCATCTTCAGCTGGGCCTCCAGCGGGGTCTTCAGGAAATCTCTGAACGCCCTGTAGAAGGTTCGCTTGTCCTTTACCTGCGCGAACTCGACCAGGGCTTGCTCCCAGCCATGCTTCGCGACCAGTGGATAGAGAACCTTCCTGGTGTCCGCGATGCTCCGTCGCTTCGACTTGTGGATCATGAAGGCGAAGGCCCAGGCCCCGGCGTCGTAGGCCAGGTGGCGGTAGTATTTTTTGACTGCAGGCGAAACCTTGTCGACGTCTTCCATGTCCTCGATGCCGAGCTCGGGGTCTTTCACTCGATGTACATTCTTCATGAACTCCTTCATGGCATCGCTGAGCTTCTCCCATCCGTGTTTCTGGCCCAGGTAGGCAGCGAAGAATTCAGCTCCCCCCTCAACCATCCATGTCGGAGTGACAGGAAAGGAGCGCTGGTAGACATGGGTGTATTCGTGGATTCCCCGGGTGTAGAGGTAGGGGTCCCTGAACTCGTGCGGGTTGATGAAGACAAGCTCCGCGATGGGAGGGTCGGTGTCGCCAACGAAGGAAAGATAGGCATCGCCGCGACCGCTGAGAGCTTTCTTGACCAGCTCCGCGCCGGGGCCTGTTTTGCAGGATTGCAGCTCTTTGCGAGAGTCACCGCAGTGGTGTCTGCAGTAGGCATCAACGAGCTTACGGTGAAAGTCTTTACTGTTCAGGGTCTTGTCCTCGTGCCCGAGGATATAGACGTAGACCGGGCCGTAGTTTCCGAAGTACTTGCGCGCGGCATCGATCCCATCGCGAATGATCCCGGACCACTTGGAATCGTCCTTCTCGTTCCTGGCATACGTCGGCGGCCTCTTGTGCCGGGACAGGATCTTCTTCTCCGGCTCAAGCTCCTCGTCACCGCGCGCGGAGCACAGAATGATGGTGAAAAAGGCTCCCCCGACGAACAGCTTCAGGAAGATCGACTGGGTATTCATGGCAATGGAGATTCTATTCGTTCGATTCCGATTAATGTTTCGAAAGCCCGGGGGGATGATACGACATTTGTCCTGTTTCATGGAAAGCTCCCTCTGCGGCTCACTGTCTTTTAGACGCTATTTCAGGCAATATAGATTTGGAGGATCTCCTGGTTGAAACCGGATTTTGATAACTGAATCCGGGCAACGGCGTCTATGACGCACGAAGTGGTCTGCGAGAAGAACAGATGAATGGAATTGAGCTGTCGGCGGCATTGCGGTCGGGGCAACGCGCCTACGGCACGCTGATCACATCGGCCTCGCCTCACCTGCCCGAGAGATTGCGCAACGTCGGGCTCGACTTCGTGTTCATCGACACCGAGCACATTCCGATCGACGATCACGATCTCTCCTGGATGTGCCAGGTCTACAGCGGCATGAACCTGGTGCCGCTGGTGCGGATCCCGGGGCCCGACCCCTACCGGGCGAGCAAGGTGCTCGACGGCGGGGCCGGAGGGATCATCGTTCCTTATATCGAAACGGTCGAGCAGGTCGAGGCCCTGCGCGGTGCGGTGAAACTGCGGCCGCTCAAGGGGGAGAAGCTCGCGGGAGTCCTATATGGAACGGCGCCGCCCGGCGAAAACCTCGCCGGGTACCTGGGTGAGCGCAACGAAGGAAAGCTGCTGGTGATCAATATCGAGAGCGTCCCCGCGGTTGAAAATCTCGACCAGTTGCTCGCCGTACCCGACATCGACGCTGTTCTGATTGGGCCGCACGATCTTTCCACCAGCATGGAGATTCCCGAACAATACGACCATCCTGACTTCGACAGGACCGTTCGCCTGATCATCGAAAAGGCGCGCTCGAGCGGGATCGGAGCGGGGATCCATTTCTGGGAAGACCTCGACCAGGAGATCGAGTGGGCGCGCCACGGAGCGAACCTGTTTCTTCACAGCGCTGACGTCCTGCTCTTTACAGCCGCCCTGAAAAAAGACCTCTCTGCGGCGCGCGCGGCACTCGGTGATGATGCTGTTGAAACAGATGATGCGGTGGAGGCGATTTGAGGCCGGCATGGAGCGATTAACCAGGATCTTTATCGCGGTGTTCCTGTTGCTCACAGTGGCGCTACCCTGCTCAGCAGAGGAGCCAGGGGCGGCGGTGAAAAGCTCTCAGCTTCAGACCATCGACTACCTGGCGATCGTTGGCTACATGGCCATCATCGTGGGCGTCGGGGTCTACTTCGCACGCCGCGAGAAGACAACCGAAGACTATTTTCTCGCCGGCAGGCGCATACCCTGGTGGGCCGCGGCGCTGAGCATCTTCAGCACCTATTTAAGCGCCATTACCTTCATGTCGATCCCGGCCAAGGCCTTCAATGCCAACTGGCTCACGGTGTGGGTGAACATCGGCATCATTCTTGTCACCCCGGTCACGGTTTACTGTGTGCTGCCTTTTTTCCGGCGGCTCAACGTCACCACGATCTATGAATACCTCGAGCTGCGTTTCAGCCCGGCCCTGCGTGTTTATGGATCCCTTGCCTTCCTGGTCTACCAGGTCTCGAAGATGGGGATCTTTCTTCTTCTGCCGGCTATGGCGCTGGCGACAGTGACCGGGTTCAACCTGTACCTGTGCATTGTCGTGATGGGCCTGCTCTGTATCGTCTACACCGTGATGGGGGGGATCGAGGCTGTTGTCTGGACCGATGTGCTGCAGTCGGTGGTCCTGCTTGGCGGCGCCCTGCTCTGTGTCGGCATGATCTTCAGCGCCGAGAACTTCGATTTCGACAAGATGATGAGTGTCGCTGTTACCGAGGAGACCAATAAATTCAGTGTTGGCGATCCGGGTACCGGCGTTTTCTGGTATTTCCTGATCGGTGGTTTCTTCATCCAGTTGTTTCCATTTACCGGTGACCAGGCGGTGGCTCAGCGGTTTCTCGCGACGCCGGATACGAAGTCGGCGGCCCGGTCTGCCTGGGCGCACGCCGCGATGGTGGTTCCGGCCTCGCTCCTGTTTTTCGGTCTCGGAACAGCCCTCTATGTTTTTTACGCCTCGCGCCCCGGGGAGGTGCCGGTTGCCGGGCAAACGGACATCATTGTCCCCTGGTTTATCGTCCAGCAGCTGCCGGCAGGTTTCGCGGGACTCGTGATTGCCGGTCTCTTCGCCGCCACCATGTCCAGCGTTGACAGTGGCATGCACAGTATCGCAACGACTCTGACCAACGATGTTTACAGCAAGCTGTGTCCGGGGGTGGAAGATGAGAAACAGCTGGCCGTTGCTCGTATCATCACGGTGCTGGCCGGCATCTTCGGGGTGCTTGCCGCCGTGTTTCTCACCAGGTTCGGTCTCGATCGTGGATCCTTGTGGGACCTGCTGCTCCAGGTGATCATTCCGATCGGGAGCTCCCTGGCCGGAGTTTTCATGCTGGGCGTGCTGACCAGGAGAACCACCTGGTATGGAGCGGCGGCGGGAGTCCTTGTGTCGATGCCCATGGTGGTCTGGTTTGCATTAGCGAAAGACTCCCCGCTTCCACACGGTATTCTCAAGGCGGCAGCCGGGGTGCTGATCTGTATGCTGGTGGGCTACCTGGTGAGCCTTGCGATTCCAGGTCCGGAGAGGTCGCTTAGGAATCTCACGATCCACACGGTCGCTGAAGATGAGGAGAGCGGGAAGCAGGAGGCGACGAATGAGTGATTCGCCGCTTCGACTGGCGCTCATCAGCCATACTGACAAGCTCTCTGGCCGGTCCGAGGCCTTGCGGCGGGTGCGTGGAGGTGAGGTGACGCTTACCGCTGATTCTCTGGAGGCAGCCTCAGGTGAAAATGCCGAATTTGATGCGGCAGTGGTCGATTCCTCAGCCGATGCCGTCCGAGCCATAGCGGCGGGAAAGCATGTTTTCGTGGGCGCTCCGGTAGCCGATTCGCTGGAAGAGGCTGAAGCGTTGCTCGAGGCGGCCCAGGAGGCCGGCGTGTTTCTTTCGGTGGGGGGGCTGCCGGTAAATGTTCCGGCGAACCGGGTCATCCTTGATCGACTCTCCAGCGGCAAGCTGGGAGAGCCCGGGCTGCTCCGCGTCCATTGCTGGAGCGGCGAGTCGAGCCGGTCTCTCGCCTCGAAGCTTTATGGCCACATTGACCTCGCCATACGGTTCTTTGGCTCAAGCCCGGCGGAGCTTTACTGCGTCGCGCGCGGGGATCAGTCTTATCTCCAGGTCCATCTCGGTTTTGCGGGCGGCGGCATGGCGGTTCTCGATTTCTCCGACCGGCTACCCGCGGGACAGGGCTACGATTCGCTCTCCCTGGTCGGCTCGAGCGGCGCGGCCTACTCCGATGACCACCACAATACGCATCTTCTCTTCGCCGGGGGTAACCCGGCGGCGCTGATCGACGATTGCGGCGATGGGCTGCTCGACGAGGTGCAGGCTTTCGTCGATGCGCTTGCCGGTGAGGCCCTGCCACCAACAGATGGAGAGGCAATCCTGACGGTCCATCGCCTGCTGGAGGCCATTGGCCGCTCCAGCGAGTCAGCCGGAGTGTTACACGACAGGGGGGGGAGCTATGAACCGGCCTGACCCGATTCGCGTACTCGTCCTGAGCGTCGTCAAGCACGACTACGTCGTCCGCGGCGTGGCCTCGCATCCGCGCTTCGAGCTGGCGGTGGTTGCCGACGATGCGGATCAACCCGACTGGGTCCATGAGCGAAACGATGAGTTCGCCCGTGAGCACGGGATTCCCTATGTTCGCGATGTTGAAAAGGCCATCGCTGAGCACGATGTTCAGGTGGCGGTGGTCTCCTCCGAGGCCGAGCGGCACTGCGATCTGAGCGTGCGGGCGGCCGAGGCCGGGCTGCACGTCATCCAGGACAAGCCGATGTCGAATTCGGTGTCCGAATGCGACCGGGTGGTGGAGGCGGTGGAGCGAAACAAGGTCAAGTTCCTGATGTGGAACAGGAACCTCCTCCCGGCGCTGGTGAAGGCGAAGGAGGTGATCGATCGCGGAGACATCGGTACGCCGTACGCGATCCACGTTGACTTCTATTTCGCCAAGGACGCGGGGCCGCCAAAGGGCTCTCTCGGTCCGGATGCCGAGCCGCTTGACTGGCTGGAATTTCTCAAGGCCGCCCACGCCACCGGCGCTGATGGCGGCGTCGGCAAGGAGCCGATGGGGGAGCTCAGCATAGAGGGCTGCTATCCGCTGGCCTATATCGCGCTCTTGTGCGGTAAAGAGGCTGTCCGGGTGTTCGCCCGCACCACGGCGCACTTCCACCAGCTCTGCGTCGACAACCATGTGGAGGACCTGGCAACGGTTACGCTCGAGTTTGAAGATGAGCTGGTCGGGAGCCTCGCCATCGGACGCATCGGTAACGTCAGCCATCCCGATATCGGCGAGATCAAGCTCCACGTTCTCGGCTCGAAAGGAGCCCTGGTGATCAGCGAGGCGCGGCCGGAGGTTTCAATCTACTACCGCGATCAGTCCGACACCGAATTCAAGAGCCAGCGCCTCCTGGCCGAAGATAATGACTACCTGCTGGCGGACAATTTCGTCCGGGCGATCGAGACGGACAGCCCGTCCATTCTCGATGTCCGCACCAGCCGCAACATCACCGCCATGGTCGCGGCGGCGATCGAGTCGGGGCGCTCCGGCAAGGTTGTAGAGGTCGGATAGAGATGAGAAACGAGAGCCGGGTATGAAATTCAAAATCGCCGTATTGGGAGCCACCGGATTTATAGGGGCTCCGTATCGGGCGGAAATTCGAGAGTGTTCCGATGATGCCGAGATCGTTTCGCTCTGCGGTCGCCGGCTCGATCTGCTCGAGGCCGCGGCTGCCGAGGACGGCGCGAAGCTCTTCACCGCCGACTGGCGTGAGGCGATCGGGCAGGAGGGCGTGAACCTGGTGCTCGTCTGCACGCCCGACGCCCTGCATTACGAGGCGGTCATGGCCTGCGCCGAGGCGGGTTTGCACATGGTGTGCGAAAAGCCAATCGGGGTGAATGCCGCTGAGGCGAGCGAGATGTGGAAGGCCTACAGGGAAAGCGGTCTCGGGCACTTTGTGCCGCTGTGGACCCGGTACGTTGACGTTTTTCGCAAGGCGCGGGAGATCTACGCCTCCGGTCAATTGGGGGAGGTACGAGCCTTTGTCTACCGCTGGCAGAACCCGCGGCCCGCATCCATGCCGCTCACCTGGCGCGACGATGCGGCGCTCTCCTCCGCCGGCAGCATCGCCGACGTCGGCTC
>DODI01000488.1:13727-13878 GCA_003509045.1 Planctomycetota bacterium
CAGCATCGCCGACGTCGGCTCCCACGCCTACGATGCTGTGCGCTGGATCCTGGGAACTGAGGCGAAGCGGGTGCAGACTCACGCTGACGTGGTCTCGTCGCCCAAGTCGGACCTCGGCGACATCAATCTCGGCGAGGCGATCGCCTGGGGC
>DODI01000402.1:0-3960 GCA_003509045.1 Planctomycetota bacterium
AGCAGGGTCGATTTGCCGGCGCCATTAGGCCCCAGCAGGCCGACAACCCCGGGCTGGAGAACCACCTCGTCAGCCTCGAAGGCCAGGTGGGCGCCATACAGGCGCTTCAGTTTTTCCAGCCGAATCAGCTCGCTCACATCTACCTCTCAAAGAGAAACCCGTGGATCGCAGCGTATCTTAACATGGGCTCGCAAGTGATTCACCCCGACCGTCTACGTCTGTGGCGTCTTGACAGTCAGGGGCGACTCTCGCATGATCACTCAAAGTTCGTTCAAATCATCAGCGGCAACCGATTCGAGATAGGCAACCGTGCGCACCCTGGTCATCGGACTGATCCTCCTGCTCGCCGTCCTCCACCACGACTGGTGGTGGTGGGACGCGAAGGAACCTCTGGTCCTCGGCTTCATGCCGATCGGCCTCGCCTGGCACGCCGGGATCTCCCTGGCAGCCGGTCTCGTCGGCCTGGTGGCTGTCAGCTTCTGCTGGCCTGGGCACCTCGATGAGGAGGATGGCGAAGCAGAGCCCGCTTCCATAGAAGATGACCCCGGCGAAGCGGTGCAACCCTCCGCCGAAGAAGACGCTCCGACGGCAACGGACACAGGGAAAGAGGAGGCCAGCTGATGACCTTCACGATCATCCTCTGCTACCTCGCCCTGCTGCTCTTCCTGGGAGTCGTCGCCGGCCGCCTGCTGAAGAAAAACTCCGGGGACTTCTTCCTCGCCAGCCGCGGCATCGGCCCCTTCATGCTGCTGATGTCGGTCTTCGGCACGACGATGACCGCCTTCGCCCTCATCGGCTCGACCGGCAAGACCTTCGCGTTCGGAATCGGAGTCTATGGGCTCATGGCCTCGTGGTCGGGCATCATCCACGCCGCGATCTTCTTCCTCGTCGGCGCCAAGGTCTGGGCGCTGGGGAAGAAGCACGGCTATGTCACCCAGCTGAGCTACTTCCGCGACCGCTACCGCTCCGATGGACTGGCGCTGCTGCTCTTCCCGCTGGTGGTTTGTTTTGTCATCCTCTATCTGCTGATGGGGGTCATTGGAGCTGGACGCTTCATCGAAGGAGTCACTCCGGAGACCTTCAGCGAGAGCACGGCGGTGACCACGGTGTCGCTGGCGGCGGCTCCTGCTGACCTGAAAATTCCCGATGGCTGGAAAGAACGAGTCAGCCTCAAAGATGGGAACCTGTCGGTTACCGGCTCTCTCCATCCCAAGCGCAAGGGCTTGTTCATGAAGATGAGCAAGGCGCCTGAATGGAAAAAGGCCGCTGGCGCCCTGATCGCGAAAGCCCCGCGGGGAGCGGTTCCAAAATGGGCCGGCATGGCGCTCGTCTGCCTGGTGGTGCTCTTCTACGTCTTCTTCGGCGGCATGCGGGCCACCGCCTGGGCCAATACCATGCAGACCCTGGTCTTCATGGTCATGGGGCTGATCGCCTTCTACGTGATCACCAAGGCACTCGGCGGCCCGGGGGAAGCATCTAAAAAACTGCTGGCCAACGAGACAAAAAACTCTGTCATGGCGAGGGAGGGTTTGATCGGGAAGTGGCAATTCCTCACCTATTGCTTCATCCCGCTGTCCGTGGGCATGTTCCCCCATCTCTTCCAGCACTGGCTGACCGCCAAGAAAGCCAGCAACTTCAAGCTAACCGTCGTCGCCCACCCGATCTGCATCCTCATCACCTGGGTACCCTGCGTGCTGCTTGGAATGTGGGCCTTCGGTATCCTGCCGGAGGGAACCAATCCGAACGCGGTACTTGGAATGATGGTCGCGCGCTACTCCGGCGAAGTATTGGCCGGCCTCATCGGAGCCGGGGTGCTCGCCGCCATCATGTCGAGCATGGACTCGCAATTCCTCTGCCTCAGCAGCCTCTTCACCAATGACATCATCTCCCACCACTTCGGTAAGGGAGAGATCAGTGACGAAAAGAAAATCCTCCTCGGAAGGGTATTTGTCGTCCTGATCGTGCTCATCTGCTACCTCATCGGCCTGAGCAATACCCAGTCGGTCTTCGATCTCGGCATCTGGTGCTTCACCGGTTTCGCCGGCCTCTTTCCCATCCTCTTCGCGGCGCTCTACTGGAAGCGCAGCAACAAGCAGGGAGCCATCGCCGGGGTCCTGACCCTCGCGGTGCTTGAGACCGCGGGTTATCTCCTCAGCCTGGCGGACCACGAGGGAGAGTTCCTGGTACTGGGAATGATGCCGGTCGCCTTCATCGTCACCATCACGACCGCGGTGATGGTCATCGTCACGCTGCTGACGCCGCCGCCGGATGAGGAAATCGTCGAAAAGTTCTTCCCCGCGAAGAATTGAGACCTCCTTCAGACCGCGGGGTTTACAATAGTCCGCCAGGCTCTTGAGAGCCATAGCGCAGACAGCCTGGGCCGTCAAACCTGTCCAGGAGAACTCCCACATGAACACCAGGAACATCTCAGCGCTTCTCCTCGCCTTCGGCCTGCTGGCCGCGGTGCCGGCCTTCGCCCAGAAAACGACGAAGAAAAAAACCGAAACCGTCAACCTCTTCGCCGCCGGCAAGCCGGCCTCGGTCACCCTGGCGGTAACAAGAGCGAGCTGGGAGCGGCTACAACGCAATCCCTTCATCTTCACGGAGGCCTCGGTGATCTACGAGGGCCAGAAGCTCGAGGGCGCCGGGGTGCGCTATAAGGGCAACTCCACCTTCGGCGGACGCGGCCCGCACAAGTCCTTCAAGGTCAACCTCGGCTACTTCGGCGGCACGAAGAGGCTCCACGGCCAGTCGACCCTGAACCTGCACCACCCGTTCAAGGATCCCTCGCGCGTCAGGGAGGTGGTCAGCTACGAGCTCTTCGCCGAGGCGGGCATCAACTCCCCCAGGGCGACCCACGTAACGCTCACACTGAGAGTCCCCGGCATCCACGACGACTTCAACCTCGGCGTGTACTCGCTCGTCGAGCAGGTCGATAAGAAATTCCTCGGCGCTCATTATCCAGACAACGACGGAGACCTCTTCAAGATCGAGGGCATGGGCGACCCCTTCGGCGAGAGCCGGCAGAGGAGGCGCGGCGGTCAACGCGAACCCTACGAAGGCTTCATCAACAAGGAGGGCAGCTCTCGCGGGCCGGCGCTCTCTTACCTGCTCGACGCTGTGAGGCGCGGCGATGACGGCGACCTTGAAAAGCATCTCGATGTAAAAGGCTTCCTTCACTGGCTGGCGGCTAACCACATCCTCGCCAACCTCGACAGCTACACGGGCATGGGCCACAACGGCTACATCTACGCCTTCGAAAAGAACCGCTTCACCTTCATCCCCTGGGATATGAACGAGGCCTTCGGCAAGTTCACCTACGGCCGGTCGCAGACCCAGATGGAGGGGCTCGATATCTTCAGGCCCTTCATTCGCAACAAGGCTCTCATCGACCGGACCCTGGGCAAAAAAGCCTGGCGGGCTCTCTACATCGAGAACGTAAGGTCGCTGATGAAAGGCTCCTTCTCCGAAAAGAACGTCATCGCGAAGATCCAGGCGGCCAACAGGCGGATCGCCGCAGCGGTTCAGGCTGAAAAAGAATCCGAACACCCGCTCTCTGAATTCGACGAATCGCTTGATACCGGGGGCAGGGGAATCGCCGGGTTCGCAACCCGCCGGGCGCGATTCATCAACCGGCAGCTTGCCGACAAGAAAGCTGTTGCCGGGTTTCTCGCCAGCGGCCCGGAGCGCGGCGAATCCTCCGAGGAGCGCAGGGAGCCGGGGCGGGGACGCCCCGCCTTTCCCTTCCCGCGCAGGGGACGGCCCGATGATGGCCCTGGGGGCCGCGATGATGACCGGCGGCCTGAACGCAGACCCTGAGACGGGATTGCGCGCCGCTTGTCTTCACCGGGGCGATGGTCTATTCTCGGCTTTCCCCTGCAACGCCATTCAAGCCGGCAACCGGTATGATTCTACTCATCGACAACTTTGACAGCTTCGTCTACAACCTTGCCCGCTATC